>JAGQSL010000267.1 GCA_020439525.1 Acidimicrobiales bacterium
CACGCCGCCAGCGTTCGTCCTGAGCCAGGATCAAACTCTCCATCGAGATCGTGAGAAGGCCCGCCTGCAAGCAGGAGGACCTTCCGTAGATCGGAGAGCCACCTCGAGGCCTGAAACCTCTTCGGTGACTGGCATCAGTTCCAACGTCCACTGACTGTGGTTCGTTTGTCCGTGATGCGTATGTATTCATTGACAGCCGCAACGATGCTCGAGAGCAGCGCTGCGGTCGCCCGCATGTGCTTTTTCGTCCTCTATTCCGTTCTCAAGGTGCGCTCACCTGCCCGAGGGGCAGGCCGCTCGGCACTCGAGCCGCTGGCTCGTTGGTGCCGGTGCCTCGCTCAGCAGCCGTAGCGGCCGTGCGAGGCGGGTTGTCACCTTAGGGCGTTCGCTCGGCGGTGTCAACCTCGGAGGGCTGCGGTGCCGGTGTGCCGGTGGGGCGACGAGGAGAGAACCTAGGGGGCCGCTGACCTGGGATCCAAATCGAGGACGTGTGCCATCGGTAACACGGCGTTCACCTGCGCCTCGACGCCGGGTCAGCGGCCCGCCACCACCACCAGCCCGTAGGCCCGCTTGCCCTTGCGCAGCACCACGTAGCGGTCGTGGAGCAGGTCGTCGGCACCGAGGGCGCGGCCCGCGTCGGCGCGAACGCCGTTGACGTAGACGCCCCCCTGCTCGATCGCCCGGCGCGCCTCGCCCCGCGACGCGGCGAGGAAGGCCTCGGCGGCGAGGACCTGCGCCAGATCGACGCCCTCACCCAGCGTCCCCGGCTCGACCTCGTGGACCGGCACCTCGCGGCCCACGGCGTCGAGCTGCGCGGGGGTGGCCTCGGTGGGGTCGGCGCCGAAGAGCAGCTCGCTCACCCGGGCCGCCGTGTGGGCGTCGTCGGTGCCGTGGACGATGGCGGTCGCCTCCTCGGCCAGGCGCCGCTGGGCGCGGCGCCGCCCCGGCTCGGCCTCGTGTGCGGTCACGATCTCCTCCACCTCGGCCACCGGGAGCAGGGTGAACTGCAGCAGGAACTGGCGCACCTGCCGGTCGTCGGTGTGCATCCAGTGCTGGAAGAACTGGTACGGGCTGGTCTTCGCCGGATCGAGCCAGATCCGCGCCCCCGTGGTCTTCCCGAGCTTGGTCCCGTCGGGGGCGGTGAGCAGGGGCCAGGCGAGGACCCATGCAGGACGGCCGTGCACGCGCCGGATCAGATCGACCCCACCCAGCATGTTGCCCCACTGGTCGGAGCCGCCGATCTGGAGCTGCACGCCGTGCTCCTCCTCGAGCCGCAGGAAGTCGTGGGCCTGGAGGAGCATGTAGGAGAACTCGGTGTAGGAGATCCCGTGCTCCGAGGCGAGCCGCTGCTTCACCGACTCCCGACCGAGCATGACGTTCACGGTGACGTGCTTGCCGATGTCGCGGAGGAAGTCGAGGAGCCGGACCTCGGCGGTCCAATCCCGGTTGTCGACGAGCTCGCCGCCATCCGCGCCGTCGAGCTCCACGATCCGGGCGATCTGCGCCTCGATCGCGGCGACGTTGGCCTCGAGGGTGGCGGCGTCGAGCAGGTTGCGCTCCTCGGAGCGGCCGCTGGGATCGCCCACCATCCCGGTGGCCCCGCCGGCCAGCGCGACCGGGCGGTGGCCGGCCTGCTGGAACCGGCGCAGCACGAGCAGGCCGAGGAGGTTCCCGACGTGGAGGCTGTCGGCCGTGGGGTCGCAGCCGTAGTACAGCGAGATCGGTCCCTCGGCGAGGCGGGCGGCGAGCCCATCGGGATCGGTGCAGTCCTGCACCAGACCCCGGGCTCGCAGATCGTCGAGGAGTCCTGCATCGGTCATGGCGCCATCGTCGCACGGCACACCGGGAGGGCCCGGCATCGTTGCGGGCCCCGCGCGTTTGGACCCGGCGAGCGAAGGTGGGCGAGGCTGGGCGCGATGGGCAGCAAGGCCGACGACCACCAGCGCGACGAGAGCCCGCTGTCGATGAGCTGGTCGGTCGGTCGCATCGCGGCGGTCGTGGCCATGCTGGCGATCATCGGCTTCTGGGCCTGGGTGTTCTCCGGGGCGCCTGCGAAGCAGAACCCCGACTACCTCGACGATCGGGAGTACGCCACTGCGCTCGAGGCCCGCTGCCAGCAGCTCCGTGACGACATCGGCGAGCTCCCGTCGGCCACCGAGCTCCCCGACCGCAGCGAGCGGGCCGACGTGCTCGACCAGGCCAACGCCCTCGTGGGCGACTTCATCGACGACGTGGCCGCCGATGCCCCCACGACCGGGTCGGCCGCGAAGGCGATGGATGGGTGGCTCGCCGACTGGCGGACCTACCTCGGCGACCGAGAGCGCTACGTCGAACGCCTGCGGGCCGACGAGGGCGACCGGTTCTACGTGAGCAAGAGCCCGCTCGGCGACACGGTCGACGAGACGATCGAGGTGTTCGCCGACGTCAACCGGATCGAGGCGTGCGCGACGCCGGGCGACGTGGGCTGACGCCGTCGCCGGCAGCATCGAGCACCTGGCGGGCCACCTCCAGGCCCCGCCGCACCAGCCGCCGGGTGCTCTCGTCGAGGGGCGGGTCGAGGTCATCGAGCTCCGACGGGCGAACCCAGCGCAGCGCGAGGGACTCCTCGTTGGCCTCCTCGGACGCTCCGTCGGGGGCCAGCACCACGAAGCGGACGTCGAGGTGCAGGTGCGGTGCCTCCCCCGGTGGCTCGACCTGGTGCACGTCCACGTCGATGGCGGGCGCCACGACCCGGAGCCCGCCGAGCCCGGTCTCCTCTCGGGCCTCCCGGAGGGCCACCGCCGCCAGGT
The DNA here is from genome assembly GCA_020439525.1 of Acidimicrobiales bacterium. Lineage (GTDB taxonomy): Bacteria > Actinomycetota > Acidimicrobiia > Acidimicrobiales > Iamiaceae > Aquihabitans. The sequence continues at coordinate 2,790 of JAGQSL010000267.1, forward strand.
TGGCGTCGCCGTCGGCGTGCCCGCCGGGCTGGAACCAACGACCGAGCTTGCGATGGAGCATGAGGAGGGTGCGCTCCCCCGCCGCATCGACGACGAGGGCGGAGCCCGTGAGGTGGGCCTCGACGCTGGAGCGCCAGGCGGCATCGGCGTGGCCCTCGACGTAGGCCACCACCTGATCTCGGTGGACCCCGCCGGTCTCGTCGAGGAGAGCGGCACCGAGCAGGGCGAGCGAGCGACCGAGGTCCTCGTCGCGACCGAGCCGGGCATCGTGCTCCTCGAGCACCTCGAAGGTCGTCACCCTCCCTTCCTACCAACTGAGACGCCCGACCCAGCACCGATCACCAGGGGCGCGACCGGTGCGGCGAGCCCGGCACCGAGAAGCGCCACGGAACCTCGGTCGCCACCGAGATGCCGACCCGAGGGCCGACGGTCGGCTCGTTCGGCGGCGCCATGCCGTCGTCGAGCAGTCGCACGGTGCTCGCGGGGCCCAACAGGTCGGCGCCCAGATCGTCGGCCGAGATGCCCAGCGCAGCGCAGAGCTTGCCCGGTCCACTGGCGAGATCGACCTCGCGCCGGGCCGCCGGCCGCGCCGGCCACATGGCGGCGAGGCCCGCGACCGGCTCGACCGCCCGGATCAGCACGGCACCGGCCCCCTCGTCGCCGTGGGCGACCACGTTGGCGCACCAGTGGACGCCGTAGGACCGGTAGACGTAGAGCCGTCCGACCTCGCCGAACATGATGGCGGCCCGCGGCGTGGGGCCCCGGAACGCGTGGCTCGCCGGATCGCGCTCGCCGCCGTAGGCCTCGACCTCCACGATGCGCCCCACCCGGTCGCCGCGGACCAGGAGCAGGTTGAGCAGCTCGGGCGCCACCTCCTCGGGCGGTTGCCGGAGCCAGGCTCGGGCGGGAGCGCGTCGGCGGCCCACCTCAGGCGTCGGCGCCGCGCCCCGTGGTGGCCCACCACACCGGCCCGTCGGCTCGGAGCAGGACCCGGTGCCCCGGCTCGACGAGCACCGCCTGCCCGGCGCCGATCTCGAGCAGCTCCCCGCCGGCCGCCGCGCTCGCGGGCCGGCCGAGTGGCAGCAGCAGCGACGGCTCCACGGCGGAGATCCAGCTGCCGTCGAGGCCGGGGCGGACGACGGTGAGGGCGAACGCCTCCTCCCCCGCGTCGTAGCGGGTGCGATCGCCACGCTCCACCATCCGGGGCCGAGCGGGCGCGCCCGGCTCGAACCGCAGCACGTGGAGCAGCTCGGCCACATCGACGTGCTTGGGCGTCAGGCCGCCGCGAAGCACGTTGTCGGAGGCCGCCATGATCTCGATCCCGGCCCCGGCCAGGTAGGCGTGGAGGTTGCCCGCCGGCAGGTGCACCGGATCGCCCGGCTCGAGGTGCAGCAGGTGGAGCAGCAGCGGTGCGATGCAGGTGGGGTCGTCGGGGTAGCGCGCCGACAGGATGCGGACCCAGGCCCACGGGTCGTCGGGGTCCGAGGGCGCCGACGCCGCTGCGGTGGCCGCGGCCGCCGCCACCGCCCGTCGGGCCGGCGCCTCGAGCTGGAGCAGCCACGCCAGCGCGTCCTGCAGGGGGTCGTCGGAGACGCGCAGCAACCCGGTCATGGGCACCACCGGATCGCCGAGGCGCTCGATCAAGTCGGCGGCCGATCCCGGGTCTCGGAAGCCGCACAGCGCGAACGACTCATCGATCGCCACGAGGACCTCGGGCTTGGCGCTGCGGTCGCGGTAGGACCGCTCGTCGGCGTCGAGGGCGATCCCCGCGCTCTGCTCGCGGGCGTAGCCCACGCGCGCCTGCTCGGCCGACGGGTGGGCCTGGAGCGACAGCGGCGCACCGATCGCCAGCACCTTCAGGAGGAACGGCAGCGCGCGCTCTCCCTCCTCGGCCAGGCGCTCGCCGAGCCACCGGACGGGATCGGCGGAGACGACTTGCGCGAGGGGCATCCCGGCCAACGGTCCGCCGGCGACCACCGAGCTGGCCCTCGGATGGGTCCCGACCCAGAGCTCGGCCTCGGGGGCGCCGGTGCGCTCGGTCCCGAGCAGGTTCGCCAGGCCGTCGGGCCGGCCCCAGGCGTAGCGCTGGACGGGGTTGTCGAGCAGGAGCATGGCCTGCCGATCCTAGGGAGCCGGCCGGCGCGAGCCGTCGATGCTCAGGGGTCGCGCACGAGCGCCAAGCGGTGTTGGAGCCGCTCGGGGACCACGACCTTCTCCTTGGTCCCGGACCGGACGCAGACCGAGGTGACCGTGGCGGTGAACACGGGCCGTTCGCACACGGTGCCCTGGTAGCGGAGGTCGAACGAGGTCGTCCCCCAGCGGCCCACGCCGCAATCGATGTCGACGACGTCGCCATAGGTGGCCGAGCCCTGCCAGTCGATCGTGGCCCGGACCACCATCCAGTCGATGTCGTCGTCGGTTCCGGTCCAGCCGAGCGCCTCCTCGAACCAGCGAGCGCAGACCACGTCGCACCAACCGAGGTAGTGCCCGTTGAAGACGACCTGCTGCATGTCGACCTCCTGGTACCGCACGCGGATCGAGTCGCGGAACGGCCAGCCGGGCGCCGGCTCAGCCACCGCGCACCCGATCGGCGTCGGCCGCGAGCCGGGCGCGGAACCGTTCGAGCTGCTCCGCGACGGGTCCGGGGCCCGCACCGCCGCGGGTGGTGCGGCGGGTCACCGAGACGCCGGGCTCCAGGATCGCCGCGCCCTCGGCGCCGAGGCGCTCGTCGGCGGCGACCAGCTCGGCCATGGACGCCTCCCCCGCCAGCGCCCGCCGGACGATCTCGCCGACGATCGCGTGGGCCTCGCGAAACGGCGTGCCCCGCTCGACCAGGAGCTCGGCGAGGTCGGTGGCCGCCGCGTAGGGCGAGTCGGCGGCGGCGGCCATGGCATCGGCCCGGAACGTCGCCGTGGCCAGGAGCCCGCCGATGGCGACGAGGGCGAGCTGCACCTGGTCGACCGCGTCGAACAGGGGCTCCTTGTCCTCCTGCAGGTCGCGGTTGTAGGTGAGCGGGAGGCCCTTCAGGGTGGTGAGCAGGCCGGTCAGGTGGCCGATCAGCCGTCCCGACCGGCCGCGGGCCAGCTCGGCGATGTCGGGGT
>JAGQSL010000268.1:0-453 GCA_020439525.1 Acidimicrobiales bacterium
CGAGGATCACGTCGACCGGCTCGGCCCGCAGCTCGGCGCGCAGCTGCCGCGCCGCGCGCAGCAGCACGCCGACGCCCACATCGGACCGCTCGACGAGGGGGTCGATCCCCTCGATGCGCCCCCCGTCGTGGGCCAGGCCGACGGCGACCACCCGGTTGTCGTGGCCCAGCTCGTCGAGCTCGGTCCCGAGCTCCATGGCGACGCGCTCGGCGCCCCGGAGCTGGCTGCGCGCCACCACGTGCAGCACCTGCAGGGGCACGTCCTGGCCCGCCCCGACGCCGTGGACGGGCGCGAGCGGCTCGTCGGCCGATCGCCACCCCACGCCCATGACCGAGGAGGCCGACAGCGGCGCCGCCCCGGCGCGAGCCGGGTCGTCACCCTCCTCGTTCCGAGCGGCTCGGGCCGCCATCCACCACAGGACGGTGCCGACGAGGGCGGCGATGGCCACGCCGG
>JAGQSL010000268.1:473-18382 GCA_020439525.1 Acidimicrobiales bacterium
GATCGCGCCGACGACGACGAACACGCTGCCGATGAAGCGGGTGCGCACCAGGCGGAGGCCGTGCGAGAAGACCTTCACGTAGTCGGTGGGGGCGAAGCTGCCGAGCCGGAGGGCCTCGCCGGCCGCCGTGATGAGGGCGACGTTGCGGGCCGCGGCCCACGTGTCGCCGAGCAGCGCCTCGCCCATCGCTTCGGGCACGGCGGCGAGCAGCGCGAGGTAGGCGAAGCCGACCGCGGTGAAGCCGGCGCCGTAGCGGACCGCGGTGCCCATCGCCTCACGACGGTCGTGGCGATCGGCGAGGCGCACCAGCCCGAGCACCCGCACCCCGGCCATGGCGTTCACGAGGGGCGACACCGCCGTGGCGCCCAGGCGGAACGTGCCGAACGCGGCGCGGCCCAGGAGGCCGCCGAGCACGAGGAACGCCGCCTGCACCAGCCCGGTGGAGAAGAAGTAGTCCGCGAAGAACGAGGCCATGCGCCGGCGGTCCTCGGCCCACCAGGTGGCGAGCCCGTCGGCCGAGGGCAGCCGGCGGGCGCGCGCCAGCCCGAGGAGGGCGCCCGCCACCGCGCCCGCGCCCCAGGCGACGAACAGCCGGGTGGGCGTCTCGCGACCGCCGACGAGCAGGGCGCCCGACAGGCCGATCTGCACGCCGAGCCAGGCGCCGTCGATGATGATGGCGTCGCCGACGCGCTTGGCGCTGTAGGCCACGTAGCGGAGCACGTCCTGGACGTGTACGAAGGGCAGGGCCAGGGCCACGAGGGCGAGGTAGCGGCCGGTCTCGTTGCCGAGCGCCAGGCCCACGGCGAGCAGCACCAGCCCGGTGCCGACCGCCCCGACCAGGGCGAGGAGCAGCGCGGTCGATGCCTCTCGCCCAGCATCCGCGCCCTCTCGCCGGGTTCGGATGAGCGCCACCTCGCCCACCATCGCCCGCACCGTGCCCAGCAGCAGGCCGTTCACGATCAGCGCGAGGCCGACCGAGCCGATCGTGGCGCGAGACCCGGCGTGAGCGACGAGCACGAAGACCACGAGCCCGCTGCCGCTGGAGAGGATCTGGTCGATCAGCGCGGACCCGGCGCGCGCCATGCGGCGGCGCCGCGGCGACCGCGCGGCGACGGTGCCCGAGGCGCTGCTCACCGGCCGCACGCTACCCAACCGAGTACCGTCCGCCCCGTGGAGCGGAGGGCCGACGCACCTGCCGACCAGCGCCGTTGAGCACCCGCAGCGCGGTGCTGGTGCTGCCCTCGGGGGCCCACGGCCAGCAGGGCCCGGTGGCCGCCCTGGTCTCGACGGCCGGCTGGGCCACCGGCGCGCGCCGGGTGCTCGGCGCCTCGTGGATCGTGACGCCGTCGGGCATCGTCGATCCGGCGGCCGCCCGCCGTCGCGGCTCGGCGCCGGACCTGACGAGCGCGGGCGCGCCCGGCTGGCGGCGCCACCTGCCGACGGTCGCCAAGACGGCGGCGAAGGACGGGCGCGCCCTGCGCCGGGCACGCCGCTTCCGCATCGACCCGGCGGGCCCGTGGACCGGCACCGACGTGGCGTTCGTGTGGCAGCGCCACGAGCTGTTCCACACGGCGGGCCTCGACCTCGCCGACCGCCTCGGGGCCCCCTCGGTGCTCTTCGCCCCGGCCACGGCGGTCTGGGAGTCCGAGCGCTGGGGCGTGCACCGACCCGGCTGGGGTGGCGCCGCCGAGCGCTGGGGCGAGGCACCGGCGCTGGGGCGGGCCGACCTGGTCGCCGCCGGCTCCGAGGCCGTCGCCGAGCAGGTGGTGCGCCTCGGCGCGTCGCCCGACCGGGTGCTCGTGGTGCCCACCGGCGTGGACCTCGACCTGTTCCCCCGCGACCTCGACGGCGGCGCCGCGCGCGACCGCCTCGGCCTCGGCGACCGCTTCGTGGTGGGCTGGGCCGGGAGCTTCCGCCGGTTCCACGCCCTCGACCTCGCGGTCGATGCGGTGGCGCGCGTCCCCGGCGCCGTGCTCCTGCTCGTGGGCGACGGGCCCGAGCGGCCGGCGGTGGAGGACCGAGCCCGCGCCGCGGGCGTGGAGGTCATCACGACGGGCACCGTCCCCCACGAGGAGCTGCCGGCCGTGCTCGCCGCCTTCGACGTGGCCCTCCTCCAGAGCCCGGCGGCGGGCACCTTCCACTACTCGCCGCTGAAGGTCGCCGAGTACCTCGCCGCCGGGCGGGCCGTGGTGGCGCCCGACGTGGGCCCGCTGCGCGATCGACTCGTGGCCGGGGAGGAGATCGTGCTGGTCCCGCCCGGCGACGTCGACGCGCTCGCCGATGCCCTCGCCGAGCTGCGCGAGGCGCCGGAGCGGCGGGCGGCCCTCGGGGCCGCCGGGCGCCGGGCGGCCGAGCGCCGCGGCTCCTGGGACCACCAGGTCGAGCGGATCGTCGCTCGGCTCGCCGAGCTCGGCCAGCGGTAGGGTCCCGGCGCCGTCGCAAGGAGCCGCCCCGCCATGTTCCCCCTCTGGGAAGTCGCCATCGCCCCGGTCCTCACCGCGTCTCGCGCTCGTCGGGTGGTCGAGATCGGCGCCCTGCGCGGCGAGAACACGGTGCAGCTGCTCGACGCGCTCGGCCCCGAGTGCGAGCTGCACGTCATCGATCCCAAGCCGGCGTTCGACCCCGCCGAGCACGAGGCTCGCTTCGGCGGGCGCTACGTGTTCCACGAGGCCACCAGCCATGCCGTGCTGCCCACGCTGGGCGCGGTCGACGTGGCGCTCATCGACGGCGACCACAACTGGTTCACCGTGTACCACGAGCTGAAGATGCTGGCCGACGCGGCGGCCGCCGAGGCCAAGGCGCTCCCGGTGATGGTCATGCACGACGTGGGCTGGCCCTACGGGCGGCGCGACCTCTACTACGACCCCACCGACGTGCCCGACGAGCACCGCCAGCCCTACCGCGCCGCGGGGATGCGGCCCGGTCGGCGCGACCTCATGGAGAAGGGCGGGCTCAACCCCACCATGTTCAACGCGGAGCTCGAGGGCGGGCCCCGCAACGGCGTGATGACCGCGCTCGACGACTTCGTGGCCGAGCACCCCGAGCCCCTGCGGATCGTGGTGCTGCCCGTCTACTTCGGCCTGGCGATCGTCGCCGAGGAGCGGGTCCTGGCCGCCAACCCCGAGCTGGCCGCCGCGCTCGACCGGATCGAGTCGGTCGAGGGCAAGCAGCGGCTCCTCGAGGTCATCGAGCAGATCCGCCTGCGGGGGATGATCTTCCAGCACAACGTCTTCTTCCAGCGGGACCAGAAGGCCGAACGGGCGGCCTCCCGCTACCTGTCGGTCGTCAAGGCGGCCCTGTTGAACGAGCACCACCTCGAGCACGAGGTGCGGCTCCGGCACCTCGCCGAGCGCCTCGTGCAGGGCCGGCCCGCCGACGTCGAGCTGCTCCGCGACCCGCCCCGCGCCGGACGCGCTGCGTTCGAGCAGCTCAAGCGCGAACGGCGCGACGGCACCGAGGTCACCGGTCGGGGGATCGCCTCGTACCTCCCCTACACGGCCGTCGGCCGGCGGCGGCTCGACGAGCTCGAGGCCGCGCTCGAGCAGGTGCGGGCCGAGGAGGTCCCCGGCGACCTGGTGGAGGTGGGGACCGGCCGCGGCGGCGGCGCCATCTTCCTGCGCGCCTTCCTCGAGGCCCACGAGCTGGCCGACCGCCGGGTGTTCGTCGCCGACCGCTTCCGCGCCGCACCCGAGGGGGCGCGGAGCGTCGACCTGCGGCGCGACAAGGTCGACGGGCTCCGGTCCGACCTCAACCAGGTGCGCGACGGCTTCGAGCGCTTCGAGCTCCTCGACGATCGGGTCCGGTTCCTGCAGGGCCCGCCCGCCGCCACCCTCCCCGACGCACCGATCGAGCAGGTGGCGCTCCTGCGGATCGGCCCGGGCACCTCGGCCGACGACTGCCGGGTGGCGCTCGACGAGCTCTACGGCGCACTGAGCATCGGCGCCACCGTGATGGTCGACGCCGCCGCCGACGCTGCGGTCGTCGAGGTCGTCCGGAGCTTCCGAGCCGACCGCGGCATCGAGGGCCCGCTCGAGGCGCTCGAGCCCCCCACCCTCACATGGCGCAAGGGGGCCGACGAGCCGGTCGGGCGCACGCCGGCCGAGCTGGTGGTCGGGGCCCCGCGGGCGCCGCTCGCCCCGCCGGCGCCCGCCGACGCCGTCGACCTCTCCGTGGTCGTCGTGTTCTACGACATGGCGCGCGAGGCCCCCCGGACCCTGCGCTCGCTCTCGCGGTCGTACCAGGAGGGCCTCGACGACGTCACCTACGAGGTCATCGCGGTCGACAACGGCTCGCCCGCCGAGGGCCGCATCACCGAGGACCTGGTGCGCTCGTTCGGCCCCGAGTTCCGCTTCCTCGACCTCGGCGACGCGGCCACCCCCTCGCCCGTCACCGCGCTCAACGCCGGGATCGCCGCCTCGCGGGGCCGCAACGTCGCCCTCATGATCGACGGCGCCCACGTGCTCACCCCCGGCGTGCTGCGCCACGGGCTGCTCGGCCTCGACGCCTACGGGCCCGCCATCGTCGCCACCCAGCAGTGGTACGTCGGGCCCGGCCAGCAGAGCGAGGCCATGGACGCCGGCTACGACCAGGCCGCCGAGGACCGGCTGTTCGAGGCGATCGCCTGGCCCGACGCGGGCTATCGGCTCTTCGAGATCGGCCACTTCGTCGGCGACCGCGACTGGTTCGACGGCATGTGGGAGAGCAACTGCATCTTCGTGCCCCGCGCCCAGCTCGAGCAGGTGGGCGGCTACGACGAGAGCTTCGCCATCGCCGGCGGCGGCTACGGCAACCTCGACCTGTACGAGCGCCTCGGCGCCGGCGCCGGCACCACGGTGGTGAGCATCATCGGCGAGGGCTCGTTCCACCAGTGCCACGGCGGCACCACCACCAACCAGCCCGACCAGGTGGAGCGCCGCCGCCGGGTCTTCTCCTACAGCGAGGAGTTCGCCGACCTGCGCGGCCGACGCTTCCGCGGGCCGGGCAAGCCGATCCACTACGTGGGGCGCATCACCACCGATGCCGCCCGGCGCACGAAGCCCCGCCGCCTCTCGGCCAAGCGCTTCGCGGTGCCCGAGGGCCACGGCGACGGGTTCCCCACCGAGCGCCGACCGGTGCCCGAGGAGCTGCGCGACGCCTTCGTCGAGGCGGTGTGGCACGACCTCCCGTGGCGCGACACCACCTGGCTCGACCAGCCGATCGACGTGGCCCCCACCGACCTGTTCGCCTACCAGGAGGCGTTCGTGCGCTCGGGCGCCGAGGTCGTCGTGGAGACCGGGGCCGGCCTCCCCGGGCGCACCGCCTACCTGGCGTCGATCTGCGACCTCCTCGGCCGGGGCGAGGTGATCACCGTCGGCGTCGAGCCGCCGGCCGAGCGCTACGAGCACCCGCGCGTCCGCCACGTCGAGGGGCCACCTCACGACGACGCCACCGCCGAGGCGGTCCGGGCCCTCGTCGGCGAGCGCCCGGCGCTCGTGGTGATCGGCACCCGCACCGACACGTACAAGGTCGGGCGGGAGTTCGGCCACTACTCCCCCCTCGTGGCGCCCGGGTCGTACGTGATCGTCGAGCGGACGGTGGTCAACGGCCACCCGGTGTGGACCGCGTTCGGGCCCGGGCCCACCGAAGCGGTCAAGTCCATCCTGACGCTGAACGGCGACTTCGTGGCCGACGCCGACCTCGAGCGCTACTCGCTCAGCCTCAACCCCAACGGCTACCTGCGCCGGGTGCGCTGAGCACTGCGGGTCAGCGCGGGGACGGCCCGCGCTCGGCGAGCAGGCGCCGAGCGTGGTCCCACAGCTCGACGTCGAGGGCGCTGTCGGCGGCGATGCGGCGGCGGAAGGACTCGGGCACCGGCTCGGCGCGGGTGCGGTTCGAGAACTGCGGCGGGCCCAGCGCCCAGCCGAACCGGGCGGTCAGGGCGTCGCAGAAGGCCTCGAGCTGGTCCTGCACGCCGATCACCTCGATCGCCTCGAGGGCGTCGACCGCGCGGGCGAGGTGCTCGGGACCGAAGGTGACGCGGGTCATCGCCCCGGCCACCATCTCGTCGGGCCGCAGGGCCAGCATCTTGACCATGTGGTTGTGGATCAGGCCCTCGAAGCGGAACGGGTCGTCGTAGATCTCCTCGAGCGGCACCTCGGCGTCCGCCGGCGTCAGGGCCCGGTGGTGGCGGAGGTAGGAGAGTGTGCGCTCGACCGGGTCGCGCAGGACGGTGAAGGTGCGCCACGGGCCGCCCAGCAGCTCGGTGGTGCACAGCGGGAAGTGGCCGGTGACCACCTGCACCTCGTCGCCGCGCGCCTGCCACCGAGCGAGCAGGTGGTCGACCATGAGCACGTTCTCGGGCACCGGCCCGTCGCCCGCCGCCGGGTAGACGGCGCGCTCGTCGGCGAAGGCCGGCCGCAGCCGGCGCAGGACCGTCGTGCCGGCCGTCTTCTGCAGGTGCAGGAAGAAGAACCGGTCACGCCCCATCGGCGGGCACGGTAGCGGGGCGCGCCCGCCCGAGCGGCGTGGGGCGCCACGTGGCACGATGCGCCGATGCGACGGGCCGAGGGGGCCGAGGCGGGTCCGACCGAACCGCACCTGCGCGCCATCCCGGCGCTCGACGGGGTGCGCGCCGTCGCCGTGACCGCCGTCGTCATCCACCACGTCGAGGCGTTCCTCACCGGGAGCCCGAGCCTGCTGTTCCACGACGGCCCGCTCCAGGGTGGCTTCCTCGGCGTAGACGTGTTCTTCGTGCTGAGCGGCATGCTGATCACCAGCCTGCTGGTGCGCGAGCACGCGGTGCGCCGCACCATCGGCATCGGTCGCTTCCTCTGGCACCGGGTGCTGCGCCTCGTGCCCGCCCTCTGGGTGATGCTCGGCGTGCACGTCATCTACGCCAAGGCCACCGACCTGTCGATGACCACGGAGTGGCACTCGGTGCGGGCCGGGCTCGTGTACCTGTCGAACTGGGCGTGGCACTGGGACGGCCTCGACACCGCCGTGGGGCTCGGCCACCTCTGGAGCCTGTCGATCGAGTTCCAGTTCTACCTGGCGTGGCCGCTCGTGGTGCTCGCCTCCCTGCGCCTCGACCGCTCGGGACGGCTGCTGGCCGGCGTGACCGCCGCCGGCGTCGTCGCCGTCCTCGTCCGGCGCTGGATGCTGGTGGACCAGGGCACGACCGAGTTCCTCGTGTACCAGCGCACCGACACCCGCATCGACTCGCTCCTGGTGGGCGCCCTCCTCGCGCTCGTGTGGTGGCGGCGCCCCCGCTGGCTCGAACCGCTCCGGTGGGCCGCGTGGCCGGCGACCGCCCTGGTCCTGGTCGCCATGGTGGTGGTCGGCTTCGACGACCGCTGGCTGTTCACCTTCGGCTTCACGCTCATCGCCCTCGCCATCGCGGTGGTCATCGGCGGCGTGCTCGCCACCGGTTGGCCGGGCGAGCGCGCCCTCGCCCTCGCCCCGCTCGTGCTCCTGGGCCGGGTCTCCTACGGCGTCTACCTGTGGCACGTGCCGATCTTCGACGCCGTGCGCCGCTACGGCACCGACTGGGGCACGCCCCTGCGCATCGTCGTCGGCCTCGGTGCCACGGGCGCGGCCACGGCCGGGTCGTGGTTCCTCGTGGAGCGGCCGGTGCGCCAGCTGCGCGACCTGCGCCGAGCGGGCGGCAGCAGCTCGCGACCGGGCCGGGCCTCCGACGACGGCGCCCCGGTCGACCGCCGCCCCCTGCGAGCGCCGGCGTAGCCGTGCCGCCCACCCGAGGCGTCCTACGGTGACGGCCGTGGCCGCCCTGGGGACCCCGACCCGCCGACCGATCGTCTTCGGGATCGGCCTGAACAAGACCGGTACCCGCTCGCTCCACGAGGCGCTCGAGGTGCTCGGGTACACGCCCCTGCACTGGGGCGGGCCGGCGTCGCGGCTCGCCGTCGAGCGGGCCGAGGCCGAGGGCGTGGCGCTGCTCTCCCACCTGGGGGGCCACGACGCCTTCTCCGACATCCTGGCCCTCTCGCAGCGCTTCGACGTGCTCGACGCGCAGTACCCCGAGAGCCGGTTCGTGCTCACCACCCGGAGCCTCGACGGGTGGCTCGCCAGCCGGCGGCGCCACGTCGAGCGCAACCGGGCCGAGGCCGCCGCCGGGCGCTACCACGGCGACTTCCTCGAGATCGACGAGGACGCCTGGCGCGCCGAGCGGGCCGAGCACCACGCCCGGGTCCGCGCCCACTTCGCCGGTCGGCCCGAGGCCCTGCTCGAGCTCGACGTCGAGGTCGACGGCCGCCGGGGGTGGGACCTGCTCTGCCCCTTCCTGGGCCTCGCCGTCCCCGACCGCCCGTTCCCCTGGCAGGGGCGCGACCCGGAGGCCTGACGGGTCAGCGCGCCCCGGCGGCGGGCCGCATCGCCCGTCCGCCCATGGCGTCGTCCACCAGGTCGAGCGCGACGCGCACCCGCTCGTCCCACGAGTGCGGGGTCAGGACCTCGAGGTCGAGGTCGGGCCGGCCGGCCGCGAGGAGCGCCTCGATGGCGCCGACGAACGCGTCGGCCCCTTCGGCCACCGTCAGCAGGTCGCCGAGCTCGGCCAGGTTGGCGACGGGCGTGGCGACGATGGGCACGCCCGCCGAGGCGTAGACGAACGCCTTGAGCGGGTTCATCGCCCGGGTCATCTCGTTGTCGACGTGGGGGATCAGCCCCACGTCGACGTGCTCGAGCAGGCGACGCACCTCGGCGTAGGGCGTGACCCCGAGGAACCGCACGTTGGCCAGGCGGTCGAGGGCGAGGATCGAGCGGTCGAGGTGCGCCGACCCCACGAGCACCAGGGTCCACTCCGGCCGCGCCGTGGCCACCGCCTCGAGCAGGGCGATGTCGATGCGCGCCGACAGGTTGCCGACGTAGGCGAGCACGGGACCGCGAACGTCGGCGAGCGCCGCGGGGCGAGGACCTCGGTGGGCCCGGCGATCGACGGCGGGGAGCTCGAGGCCGTTCGGCACCACCTGGACCTCCGGCGCGAACGACGCCATGGCCTCGGCCACCGGCTCGCAGTTGGCCAGCACCACGTCGCTGCGGCGCAGCACCTCGCGGTAGTTGGCCTCGGTCCGATCCCAGCCGGGCGAGCCCGGCTCGTACCAGGTGCGGTTGTCGTCGACCACGTCGGCCACGACCACCTCGGGGTCGAAGGCGTCGATCAGCCCGGGCAGGTCGGCGTTGGTGGGGAAGGTCCAGAAGACCACGGGGCGCGCCCCGGTGCCGACGCCCTCGCGCTCGAGCGTGCGCCGGACGTACGCCTCGAACCCGGTGCGCCGGGGCAGCCGGAGCTTGGCGGTGGTGGATCCGGCGTGCACGAAGGTCCGTCGCCGCACGCCCGGCTCGTCGCGCCGGCGCAGCACCCGCTCCACGGTCTGGCGCACCACCAGGGTGCTCTGGTCGGACGCTTCGCCGCGGCCGCCCCGGTAGGTCTTCACCAGCTGCTCGGGTGAGATCGGCGCGTCGAAGTGGACGATGGTGGCCACCCGATCGGACCGGCGCAGGTGCTCGAGGACCATGTCCTGGCGCCGCCCGTAGATGCTGCTGTCGTTCTGCTTCCAGAACATCACCACGTCGTAGCGCTCGTCGGGGCCGAGCGGCCGGCGCCGGGAACCCGGTCGGCGGGCCGGAGCGGGCGGCGTGCGGACGGTGGCGGGGAACAGCTCGCGGGGCGTGGCCACCAGCTCGGCGAGCGCCGGCGACACCGGGATCGGGTCACCGGCGAGGAGCTCGTCGAAGCGGGCCGCCACCCGGGCGCCCACCGCCTCGTAGGAGCCGTCGCGGAGGAACCACTCCCGGCCGCGCTCGGCCACGGCGCCGAGCGCGTCGCGATCGGCGAAGAGCTCGGCCACCCGCTCGTGCAGGGGCTGGTCGTCGTCGAGCACGGCGACCACGTCGCCCTCCACCAGCGGCCGGATCGGCGGGAGGTCCCGCACCAGGCACGGCACGCCCATCGCCAGCGCATCGGTGATCTTGGCCGGCAGCTGGTAACGGGCCACCGGGTGGTCGGGGTCCTGGAGCACGCAGGAGAGGTCGGCGGCGGCGACGAGCCGCGGCAGCTCGTCGAAGGGCGTGTAGGGCAGCGGGGCGATCCAGCGACGCAGGCCCTCGACCTCGGGGCCCAGCTCGCCCAGCTCCCGGGTGCCGAACATCAGCACCCGGTAGCGATCGTCGCCGAGGCGCTCGAGCGCCTGGAGCACCTCGAGCGCGCCCTTGTGCACCCGGGGGGTGCCCCCGAACAGGAGGAGCCGGTGCTCGTCGTCGAAGCCGAGCTCGGCGCGCACCTCGCGCCGATCGAACCGCGCCGGGTCGAAGAGGCGCTCGTCGCGGGCGTGGGTGACGATCATCCCGCCGACGCGCTCTTGGAGGGCCACGTTGCTGACCGTCAGCAGGTCGGCCTCGCCCATCAGCGGGTCGCACGCCCGGGTCCACGTGCGCTCGAAGGGCAGCTCGGCGTGGGCGACGCCGGCGCGCACCTGCGCCGCGGCCTCGTCGAGCGAGATGCCGGTCTCCACACCGAAGAAGGCGAGCTCGTGGTCGTCGTCGTCGACCACGAGGGGGCGGTTCCGCGCCTGCTTGGCCAGCACCCCGAGCGCCAGCGACGGCAGGCGCGGCTTGGCCGCCCACACCAGGTCGGCGTCGATCCTCGCCGCCACCTCGTCCATGATCGCCAGGTGGTCGGGGAACGGCCGGCCCGGGAAGGCGTGCACGGGGATGGTGCCGTCGCGCAGCGGTGCCCACACGGCGGTGCCGTATCGCTCGAACTGCGCGCCCCAGATCTCCACGTCGTAGTGGCGCTCCAGCATCCCGGCGAGGATCCAGGCCCGGCCGAGCGGGTTGTGGCCCACGTCCCAGGCGAGCACCGCCACCTTCGGGCGGCCCGGGGTGCGCGGCGACGGCGTGGGGAGCGAGGCGAGGTCGACGGGCGCGGGGCCCGGGGCCGACGCGCCCCGGGGCGGGCCCTCGGGAGCGGAGGGACCGGGACCGGCCCCTCCAGGGTCGGCGTCGGCGCTGTCGGCGAGGCGACGGCGGGCGACGGCGACGTTGTCGAGGCTGCGACGGATCGGACCGACCTTGACCGGGTGGCCGGTGAGGCGGCCCTTCAGGATGGTGAGCTTCCACGGCACCCGCCAGGTGCGGGTCCGCAGGAACCGCTCGAGGTGCGCCTCGCTCCGGGCCAGGGCGGCGTCGGCCTCGCGGGCGAGCGCGGCGCGCTCGCGCCGCCGGGCCTCCTCCCGGCTCAGCTCGTCGCGAAGGCGATCGCCGCGCGCCTCGGCTCGCTCGGCGCGCTCCTGCTCGTGGCGGAAGCGCTCCAGCTCGCGCTCGACGCGCTGCTCGGCCCGGTCGGCGCGCCCGCCCTCCTCCTCGGCTCGGACCGTGGTGGCGGCCAGCGCGCGACCCGATGCCCGGAGCTCCTCCTCGGTGGCCAGCTGGTGCACGCGCTGGCGCTCGAAGGTGCGCAGGACGTCGAGCGCGCCGAGCGACACCTCGTAGGCCGTGGGATCGGCGAACGCCAGGCCCGACGTGAGCGCCCCGGCGAGCTCCGCCTGGTGCGTGGTGAGCCAGCCCGGGTGCTCGGCGCGATCTCCGTGCTGGCGGTGCAGGGCCTCGGTCACGAAGGCCCGGACCTCGCGCTCGCTCGGCTCGCGCAGGCCCCCGACCCCGTGGGCGGTGAGCGCGGCGAGGAGCTGGCCCAGCGCGCCGACCGGGTCAGCCATCAGCGCGGCGTGGTCGACGTGGACGCCCGGCATCCCGGCGCTCGCCTCGAGCGCTCGCACCGAGTACAGCTCCCAGAGCGCGGTACCGACGTTGACGGCGAAGTCGTTGCGGCGGGCCAGCGAGCGCGCCACCTCGAGCGGGTCGCGGGTCACGTGCACGGCGACGGGGGCCTCGAGGAGCGGGCGCAGCACCGGCAGCAGCAGGCACAGCCGCGGTTCCTTCACCACCCACGGCCGGTGGGCGTCGAGCTCGAGGATGAGCCGGCGCAGCTTCGGCAACTCCTCGTCGAGCACCTCCGGAGGGATCGACGCGGCATCGAAGCCGGCTGCCCGCCACCAGTCGGCGCCGGCCCCCATCAGGAGGGCGTCGCAGATCGCCCGCACGTCGCGGCGCTCCCAGAAGCCCTTGGGGTTCTCGTCGTTCGCCTCGGTGGCGATGCCCTCGGGACCGAAGTGCGCGCCCGCCAGGTTGAGCAGGCGCGTCACCATCGAGGTGCCCGACCGGTGCATCCCGAGGACGAGCAGCTGCACGGAGGCGCCCTCGGCTAGTTGCCCGAGCCCGAGCCCGAGCCGGAACCGGAACCGGAGCCGGAACCGGAGCCCGAGCCCGAGCCCGAGCCGGAACCGGAGCCCGAACCCGAGCCGGAGCCCGAACCAGCGGACGCGCCACCCGAACCACCGCCCGAACCAGCGGACGCGCCGCCCGAACCACCGCCCGAGCCCGTCGTGGCGCCCGCACCCGGCGCGGTGAGGGTCACGCCGCTGTCCTGGGGCAGGACCCAGAAGTTGATCTGGCCCGATTCGATGGCCTTCAGCAGCGGGTACTGCCCGCCGGTGGACTCCAGCGCGCTGGCGAGCGCGGCGATGCCCTCCGCCTCGTTCTTGCGCTGCTCGACCTCGTTCTGCTTGGTCTTGATGGCGATCTCCGAGGTGCGGTTGCTCTCGAACGCCTTGGCCACGTTGTCGGGCACGTCGACCCGCTTGATCACGAACGCCATGTCGCCGCACTCACCGCCGGTGCGGAACGACGGGCTGCAGAAGAACCGGGCGCCGAGCGACTGCTCGAGGCGCTCGGACAGGCGGGCCTGCACGGCGCGCTGCACGTCGGCGAGGCGCTCGGCGTCGCCGTAGAGGTCGGCCACGGTGGAGCGCCGGGTCTCCTCCTGGATGGCCCCCTCGACCTGGGGCTGGAAGATCTCCTGGATCGCCCGCGCCCAGCCCGTGCGCCCGTAGGCCTGGTAGCGCAGTCCGATCTCCTCGTGGAACTTGCGGAACTCCTCGGGGTTGGTGTTCAGCTTGAAGTAGAGGGCGACCTGGAACTGCACCTGCACCCGGTCGCTGGTGGGGGCGGCCACGTAGTCGGGGGCGCCGTCGGTGCTCTCGGGCCCGGCCGAGATGATGTAGCTGCGCTGGTCGGACGGGTAGAGGTAGAGCGGGTCGAAGATGCCGTTGAAGAACAGGTTGGAGCCGGGCTGCACGATCCGTTGGAAGTGCGAGCCCTCGAAGGGGCCACCGCCGTAGCTGATGCCGATGCGGTCCTTGGGGGTCTTCACGAACGAGCTGCCGAACGCCGGCACCAGCGCCAGCAGCACCACCGCCGCGAGACCGATCACGGCGAGCACGGCGGTGCGTCGGCCCGATCGCTTGCGCCCGCCACCCGACGACCGCGGCTCCCGGGAGGCCCGCTTGCGGCCCTTGGACTCGAGCGCCAGCGTGGGCGACGCGCCGATCGGGGCCTCGTCGGGGAACGCATCGTCGTTCATCGGGGACCCCTCGTCCTTCGGGTCGCTCACGCTCAGTCCTCCCAGTCCATGGACATCGACTCGAGGCGGCAGTACCGCATGTAGCTCGACACGACGTCGTCGGGATCGCCGTACTCGACGATCTTCCCCTGGTGCAGCCAGACGGTCTTGGTCGCGATCATGCGCACCAAGCTCAGGCCGTGGCTGACCAGCACGATCGTCCGACCGTCTCCGCAGAGGTCGAACATCTTGTCCGCCGTCTTCTCCTTGAACTTGGCGTCGCCACCGGTGAGCGCCTCGTCGATCAGGAGGATCTCGGGATCGAGGTGGGCGGCCACCGAGAACCCGAGCCTCGAGCGCATGC
Organism: Acidimicrobiales bacterium; assembly: GCA_020439525.1. Lineage (GTDB taxonomy): Bacteria > Actinomycetota > Acidimicrobiia > Acidimicrobiales > Iamiaceae > Aquihabitans. Next base: position 14,288 of record JAGQSL010000268.1, read on the forward strand.
CCGAGGAGTAGGTGCGCACCGGGAAGTCGACGTACTCGCCCAGCTGGGCGAACTCGGCGATGTCGTCGGCCAGCTCCTCGAGGCGCTCCTCGGAGATGCCCACGGCGAGCCCGCCGAGGCGGATGTTCTCGCGGCCGGTGAGCGCCTCGCTCATGCCGACGCCCACCGACAGCAGCGCCGAGATGCGACCGCGCACGACGACGCGACCCTTGGACGGCGCCAGGATGCCGGCCATGGTGCGCAGCAGGGTGGACTTGCCGGCGCCGTTGCGGCCGATGACGCCGAGCACGGTGCCCTGGGGCACGTCGAGGGTCACGCCCTGGAGCGCCGGCACCACGCGCACCGTCGCCTCCTCCCGGCGCAGGAGGGTCCGGACGCTGCCGCCCACCGAGTCGGCGTCGAGGCGCACCTGGTAGGCGGCCGAGACGTCGTCGACCTCGATGGCCGGCGGGCGCGCCCGCCGGTCGGCGTCGGTGAACTCAGAGGTAGAGGGCAAAGGAGTGCTCGTACTTTCGGAAGACCCGGATGCCCACCACCAGCAGCCCGAAGGACCAGAGCGCGGCTTGGAGCACGGCCGAGAACGACGGCACGCCGCCCTGCACGACCACCTGGTAGGAGGCGAACAGGGCGAAGAGCGGGTTGATCGAGAGGATGGCTCGCAGCGTGGGGGTGAGCGACGCGCCGGGGTAGATGACCGGCGTGACGAACAGGAGGATGCGCATCACGTAGTTGAGGAGGTTGCTCGTGTCGCGCACGATCACGATCGCCGTGCACATGAGCAGCGCCAGCCCGACGCACATGATCAGCTGGAGGACGAACAGCAGCGGCAGGAGCGCCAGCCCGGCCCCGATGGGGGCGCCGAGGGCGATGTGGAACACGATGTACACGGGCACCGAGGGCGCGAACTCGCGCAGGCCCCGGTACACGGCCGAGATCGGCAGCAGGGCGCGCGGGAACGTGGAGTTGAGCATCAGCCCCCGCCCCTTCAGGATCGCCCGGCCGCCGTCGTTGAGGGCGATGCGGGTGAGGTTGAAGAGGAAGACGCCGGCGATGACCATCGAGAGGTACTCGGTGGACGAGCCTCGGTTGGCGCGGATCACCGAGAAGGCGAACCAGTAGACGGCGGCCTGCACCAGCGGGTCGAGCACCGACCAGAGCTCGCCGATGACGGTGTTGGACCGGGAGCCCTTCAGCTCCGCCTCGGCGAGGGCCTTGATGAACTGCCGGCGGTCCCACAGGTCGGCGACGTACTCGCGCAGCGGCTTCTGGGTGGAGCCGTGGGCCTCGAAGACGTACTCGACGTCGGAGTACCGGGGCGCGCCGCCCTGCTCGGAGACGGCCGTCACCGTTCGTCGTCCATCAGCGGATGCGGGTCCTGCTCGAACTGGGCCCGCTCCACCGAGCGGATGTGCTTGGCGGTGTCCTCCGACATCACGAAGTGGCGCAGGTCGACGGTGCGCCCGTTGGGGAGCGTCTCGCTCGTGGCCTTCAACATGAGCATGCTCGGACGGCTCATGTCCTTGGAGGTCTCGTTCACGTCGCGCATCACCGAGGCCGCCTCGCGCAGCGACAGCTGGATGGCGTCGGCGGCGGCCACGTCGGTGAGCGGCTTGCCCATCAACACGTTGCGGGCGACGAACGACAGCAGCGAGCGCGTCACCTCGTCGGAGGCCTCCCAGATCTCGGCGACCGACTCCTCGTCCCAATCCTCCATCGAGGCCTGCTGGGCCAGGCGCACGACGCGCTGCATGATCTCGAGGACGTGCTCCTCGGGAACCGGCACCATCACGTAGTTGGTCATCGGGGGGCCTCCACGAGCCGGCGGGGTGGGGGGACGGGGGCCTCGGCCCGGCTCACGGCAGGAACCCCCGGTCGGTCAGGATCGACTGCCCGGCCTCGGACCCGGCGTAGGTCAGCAGGGCGGCGGGCCCGTCGCCCTCGCCCACCTGGACGATGGAGATCTCGACCTTGATGTTGACGTCGTCGGGGACCGGCACCGCCTGCACCGTAGGCCGCTCGGCGGTCCGCATGACGAGGGCGGCGTCGAGGGTGCCCTTGCCGACCTTCTTCACCGCCTTCTTCGAGCAGGCCGGCGCCAAGATCTTGGGGTCGTAGGCGACGCCGGCGTCGTCGAGCACCAGCTGGGCGAAGTCGCCGTAGGCCGACTGCGGGCCGCACGCCAGCACCTTCAAGCCGCTGTCCGCGGCGAAGGCGTCGAGGCCCTGCACCTTCTTCGGGTTGCCCTCGGGCACGGTGATCACGAACAGGTTGCGCCCGAGGGGCTCGGGCGAGCCCAGCCCGGAGCTGACGCCCTTGACGGCGTCGACGGCCCGGACCGGCGCGATCAGCGCGCCGGGGCGCGGGTCCTTGGCCAGGGCGGCCACCAGGTCGAGCACGGGTGCGGTCACGATCGTGATCGTCGCCTTCGGGTTGGTGGACTCGAAGCCGGCCTTCATCGCCTTGAGCGCGCCCTGCACGGCGGGCACGCCGTAGAGGACGAGCTCGCCGGTCACCTGCTCGTCGAGCCCGGTGCTGAGCCCCTCGCCCGGCACCGACGTGCTCGAGGCGACGGGCTCCTGGCCGCGGTTGCGCTTCTTGCCGGCCTGGCCGCCCGACCCGTCGTCGCCCGCGAACATCCACACCAGGGCCGCGACGATCACCGCGACGACGACGGCGAGCGGGATCGCGATGCGCCACGAAGCGCGCACGTGAGCCTCCAGGGGTGGTTGGTGCCGTCGGGATCGTAGACCGAAGTCACACCGGCGCCGCGTGCGAGCACGCAGCGTGGCGGCTCGTCGGGCTCAGCGCCGGGCGGGGAGCAGGTCGTGGCGAGCGAGGAGCTCGAGCAGCTGCGCGGCGCGGCGCTCGAACGTGTGCTCGGCGAGGACGAGCTCGCGCCCGGCCGCGGCCCGGGCGCGGGCGGCAGCCGGGTCGGCGAGGTCGGCGGCCACGAGGGGCCCGAGTTCCTCGGGACGGCGCCAGGTCGGCACGGCATCGCCCAGCAGCTCGACCAGCTCGGGCAGGTGGTCGGAGATCACCGGGGTGCCGCACGCCAGCACGTCGAAGGTGCGGTTGCTGACGAACCCCAGCCGACGCATGTCGTCCCAGTGGTCGTTGAGCACCACGCCGGCCGACGAGTAGACGACGGGCAGGTCCTCGTTGGCGACGTAGGGGGCCACGACCAGCGCCGGGTCGACGAAGGGCTCCCAGCCGCCGCCGTAGATGGCCGGCGCCACGCCCGCGGCGACGGCCGCGGCGACCATCGCCCGGTGCTCGCCGCGCGACTTGGCCACGATGGTCACGTCGTGGCGGTGCGCCGGGTCGGGGGGGAGCGGCCGGAACCGCCGGTGGTCGGTGGCCTGGAGGAGCACCTCCACGGGCGTGGCGGTGCGGGCGCGCAGCGCGTCGGCGTGGCGGGCCGAGGCCACCAGCACGAGCTGGGCCGCGTCGAGCTCGGCGTCGGCCACCTCGAGGGGGTGGCTGATGATCCACAGCACCTGGCGCTGGCCCGGCGTGGCCCGCACGGCGCGCAGGCCACGCACCACGACGTGCACGTCCGCCGCCCGGGCGGCGAGCTCGTCGGCCCGATCGATGGTCCGCACCGTGGCGCCGTGGCCGAGGCGGCCCAGCTCGGCCGCGACGGCGGACGCCAGGTGCCAGTCGCCCCAGCGCGCCGCCACCTTGGCCGAGGGGGCGGCGATGGTGAGGGCGACCTCGAGGCGACCGGCGCCGGTGGCCGCCCGGCGCAGCGAGGCCCCGCGGCGGTCCACCACGGCGGCCCAGGCCGGCGACGCGGGATCGAGGGGACGGACGATGGCCGCCGCCGACGGCAGGGGCCGCTCGTCGATGGCCACCGCGTCGGCCACCAGGGCCACCCGACGACCCTCGACCACGAGGCGGTCGACCAGCTCCACCGCCGCCGCGTCGAGCGACCCCAGCGGCGCCACCCCACCCACCGCGGCCACGGCGCGCCGGTCGAGGGCCAGCCCGGTGGCCAGGGCGGCGCGCACCGCGCCGGGCTCGGCGGCGCCTACGGCGGTCGCGGCGCCGTGGGCGACCACCGCCGGCGCCCCGTCGTGGAGCACCAGGTCGAGG
>JAGQSL010000269.1 GCA_020439525.1 Acidimicrobiales bacterium
TCGAGTACGACAACCGCCACCTGTGGATGAAGCTCAAGAGCATCGTGAGCTCGCACTTCGCCAACTACAAGGAGGCGTGGGCGGCCAACCAGCTGATCTGCGAAGGCAAGATCCAGCCGCTGCTCAGCCGCACCTACTCGCTCGAGGAGACCGGCGCGGCGGCGCTCGCGGTCCACAAGAACGAGATCGAGGGCAAGGCCGGCGTGCTGTGCCTCGCTCCCGAGAAGGGCCAGGGCATCGACGACCCCGAGTTCCGCGAGAAGGTCGGCGAGGACAAGATCACGCTGTTCCAGCGCTTCGACCAGATGGACTGACCGACCTCCGACGAGATCGGTGACGAGGGGCCGCCTGCGGGCGGTCCCTCGTCGCGTCCGGGGTCGGGCCCGACGGTGGTAGGAACCAGCCCATGGGCATCCAGGCCAGGAATCCGAACGAGGACGCCGAGGAGCGCGAGGACGACGACGCCGGCGAGCCGATCGACCCGCTGGGCGACCTCGACGACGGCGTCGTGCTGCGCACCATCGACCACGTGGCCATCGTGGTGGAGGACCTCGACGACGCCATCGCCGACCACCGCGACCTCTTCGGCGTGCTGGTCGACCACCGCGAGGAGCTCCACGACGAGGGCGCCGAGGTGGCCTTCCTCGAGGTCGGCGGCTCGTCCATCGCCCTCATCGCGCCGGTCACCGACGACTCCGAGTACCGGGAGTTCCTCGACGAGGGCGGCCCGGGCCTGCACCACATCGCCTATCGGGTGGCCGACCTCGATGCCGCGCTCGACGCCCTCCGCGAGGCGGGCCGCGAGCTCATCGACGAGTCGTCGGTGCCCGGCCCTCGGGGGGCGCGCACGGCCTACGTGCACCCCGACGGCGCGTTCGGCGTGCTCGTCCAGCTCGTGGAGCGCTGACCCGCCGGATCGGGGTCGGCCCGGCTCAGCGCCGGCGACCCGGCCAGCGGCGTCGGTGCAGGGCCGAGCGCCCGATGGTGAGCTCGTCGGGGATCACCCGGCTGCCGGTGCAGAACGGCGCCGTGCCGTCGGGATCGTGGCCCGACGCGATCCCCGTGGTGCGCCAGAGCGGCTCCCAGGCGCCCACCGACTCGAGCCGGGCGCGCACCGTCGTCGCCGAAGGCTCGTCGAGCGCCTCGTAGCCCTGGCGGAGGCGCTCGAGGCACCACACCCGGTACGGCGAGGTGGGGAGGTCGCGGTAGGTGACGCCCTGCACCGTCAGGTCATGGTTGGCGGCGCCGGCGGCGTGGGCCCGGGCGTTGGCATCGAGCTGCTCGAGGTGGGTGGCCCCGCTCTCGGCGAGCAGCGGATCCCAGTCGTCGGGGACGACGTCGAGCAGCGGGCGCTCGCCGAGCGTCGATCCCCGGGCGTTCCAGGTGCGCGCCACCCACTCCCACACCGCCGGGGCCCGCTCGACCATGAGCCGCGCCGGCGTCGGGTCGAGCGCGAAGTGCCGGAACATGGGGCCCATGAAGGCGATGTCGACCAGCGAAGGGCGCTCGCCCAGCAGGTGTGGTCGCGTCGCCAGGATCGGCTGGAGCCGGTCGAGCACCCGCAGGTAGGCCTCCTCGACGTGGCGCCGGGTGGTGTCGTCGACCCCGTCGCCGCGGACGAACGTGCCGAGCTGGCGCTGGGCCACGAGCCGGCGGGCGGCGGCGAGGGGCGGGGTCCGCCCGCTCGCGCCCGCGCCCATCTCGGTGGCGAGGCGGATGCCCCGGTGGAGCCGGTCGGCCGCGTAGCTCCACCGGTAGTGCATGGCCGGGCGCCACAGCCACTCGTCGGCGAAGTCCTCCACCAGCAGCGACAGGAAGCGGGCCACGGGCTCCGTCGGGGTCACCGGCCAGCGGGCGTGGTGCTCGTCGAACCAGGCGACGATCGGCGTCGAGTCGGTGAGCCACCGCCCGTCGTCGAGCTCGATCGCCGGGATCTGGAAGACGCCGACGTGGCGGCGGATCCGGTCGTTGACCGCGTCGGAGATCGCGACGAAGCGGTAGGGGATCTCCTCGTAGCGGAGGTAGCTCTCGAGCTTGCCGGTGAAGTACGACGACTCGGAGCCGTAGACGGTGAAGCCCGGGAGGCTCAGTGGTGGCCCTCGCCGGGCTCGACCAGCTCCACCAGCACGCCGCCCGCGTCCTTCGGGTGCACGAAGTTCACGCGGCTGCCGGCCGTGCCGTTCTTGGGCTGCTCGTAGAGCAGGCGCACGCCGCGCTCGCGCAGCGTCGCCGACACGGCGTCGATGTCCTCCACCCGGTACGCCATCTGCTGGATGCCGGGGCCGTTGCGGTCGAGGAACTTGGCGATGGTGGAGTCCGGGGTCAGCGGGGCGAGCAGCTGGATGCAGCTCCCGGAGTCGCCGACGGCGAGCATGGCCTCGCGCACGCCCTGCTCCTCGTTCACCTCCTCGTGGACGCTCTTGAGGTCGAAGTTGTCGGCGTAGAACTTGAGGGCCTCGTCGAGGTCGGGCACGGCGATGCCCACGTGGTCGATGTGGGTGAACATGGCCCCATTCTGCCGCCGTCGGCGGCGACGAGCGAAGGCCGCTTCGTGGATCGCCCCGAGGACGGCCGGTGGGTGTGCAGATCTGCGCATGGGGTGCGGATACGTGCACACCGCTCGCCGGTGGTGTCGACGCCGGTGCTGGCGGCTGGTCCCCGCCTGTCGCCGGGCGGGGCCGCAGCGGTAGCGTCGCCAGCCGTGTCCATGACCGTCGAGCAGTCCGCTGCCGTCCTCGCCGATCTCCGTCGGGCGAGGCGCAAGCAGCGGGTCGCCGCCATCCACTGGGTCGACGCGCTCTACCAGGTGTACGTGACCGGGATCGTCTCGGTGGTGATCATCGTGCTGGTCTCGGGCTGGGTGGGCGACGGCGACGTGAGCGCCGGGGCCCTCGCCGACGTGCGCGACCACGGGCCCGCGGTGATGGGCCTGCTCGTCGCCCTGGCGATCTTCTCGGGCCTGCGGGCGGGCAGCCGCGGCGGGCCGCTGGCGCTCGAGAAGCCCGACGTCCGCCACGTGCTGCTCTCGCCGGTCGATCGGGGCGTCGCCCTGCGCGGCCCGGCCTGGCGCCAGCTGCGGTTCCTCACCGCGGTCGGCGCCGCGGTCGGCGCCGTGGCCGGCCAGCTCGCCCTGCGTCGCCTCCCCGGCAACCCGCTCGAGTGGCTGCTCGTCGGCGCCGCGTTCGGCGTCACGGTCGTCGGCCTCGGCTTCGGGTGCGCGCTGCTGGCCTCGGGGCTCAAGCTCCCCGGCTGGGCGGCGTCGCTCGTGGGCGGGCTGCTGCTGGCCTGGGCGGCGGGCGACATCGTCGGCAGCCTCCCCGCCTCGCCCACCTCCTTCGTCGGCGCGCTGGCCATCTGGCCGGTGCACGTCGACCCCCTCGGCGCCGCCGGCCCGGTGCTGGCCGGGGTGGCCGTGCTGGTGGGGATGCGCTTCGTCGACGGCACCTCCCTCGAGGCCGCCGAGCGCCGCACCGCCCTCGTGGGCCAGATGCGCTTCGCCGTCACCCTGCAGGACCTGCGCACGGTCCTCGTCCTGCGGCGCCAGCTCGCTCAGGAGAAGCCCCGGTCGCGGCCGTGGATCCCGGCCATCCGCCGCCACCCGCACTGGCCGGTGCTGCACCGCGGGGTGCGCTCGGTGGCGCGCTGGCCCATCAGCCGCATCGTGCGCGTGGTGCTGATGGCCGTGATCGCCGGGCTCTCGCTGCGCGGCGTCTGGCACGGCACCACGCCGCTCGTGATCCTCGCCGGCATCGCGATGTGGGTGGCCGCCCTCGATGCGGCCGAGCCCCTGGGCCAGGAGATCGACCACCCGGGCCGCACCGACCAGTTCCCCATCGAGCGCGGCGTGGTGTTCGTGCGCCACCTGCCGATCACGCTCCTCGTGTCGATCGCCACCGGGCTGCTCGCCGCCGCGGTGGCCGCCGCGCCCTTCGGCGACGGCGTCGGGTGGGGCCCGGCCCTCGTCACCGGCGTCGCGCTCGGGATGCTCGCTGCGTGTGGGGCGGTTGTGAGCGTGGTGCAGGGCGCGCCCGACCCGGTCGACACGCTCTCGATGGTCACGCCCGAGATCGCCGGCACCCGCACCGTGTACCGCACGGCGTTCCCGCCGGCGCTCGCCGTGGCCGGCACCCTGCCCCTGATCGCTGCTCGCGCGTCGGTGCGCGGCATCCAGGACCCGCCGCCCGTGCCCGCCGCCGTCAACGTCACCATGGTGCTCACCGGCGTGGCCGTGCTCGTGGGCGGGTGGGTGCGCTTCCGCGACGACATCCACGGGTTCATGGCCGAGGCCGCCGAGAACATGTCGCCCACCAAGGCGGCCGAGCGGATGGCCGAGGAGCGCCGCGGCGAGGAGGAGCGCGAGGCCGACGTCCTCGCCGAGTCGCGCCGCATCGCCGGGCTCGACGACGACGGCGAGGACCAGGGCGCGGGTGCCGCCAAGCGCCCGCCGTCGCGCCAGGCCCGAGCCAAGAAGCCCACCGCCCCCAGCACGCCGGGCGTGCGCGGCGGCACCAGCGCCAAGCCCATCGGGCGACGAAGGGACCAGAAGTGAGCGACGCCCCCGCCCTCCACGTCGAGGGCCTGACCAAGGCCTACGACGACCTCATCGCCCTGCACCCCCTCGACCTCGAGGTGCCCGCCGGCCAGTCGGTGGCGCTCATCGGCCACAACGGGTCGGGCAAGTCGACGTTCCTGCGCATGGTGGCCGGGCTGCTCGACCCCAGCGCCGGCGATGTCGAGATCGCCGGCTTCGACCTCACCGAGGTCGAAGCCCGGGCCACCACCTCCTACCTTCCCGACGACCCGGTGCTCTACGACGACCTGTCCCTGCGCGAGCACGCCGACTACGTGTCGCGGCTGCACGGAGGCGACGGCTGGGACGACTACGCCGAGTCGCTGTGCGAGCGGCTCGGCCTGGCCGAGCGCATCGACGACCTGCCGGCGCGCTTCAGCCGCGGCCTGCGCCAGAAGTCGGCCATCGTGCTGGCCCTGGTGCGGCCGTTCTCCCTGCTGCTGGTCGACGAGCCCTTCGTGGGCCTCGACCTCCCCGGCAAGGAGGTGCTGCTCGAGCTGCTCGACGAGGTGCACGGCGACGGCGCGGCCACGCTCGTGGCCACCCACGACCCGGCCTACGTCGATCGGGTCGACCGCAGCCTGGCCCTGCGCGACGGCGAGGTGATCTTCGACGGCACCGCCTCGGTCGAGCAGGTGCTCCACCTCGTCGGCGGCTGACGCACCACGACGCGCTTTGGAACGTGGCGCTCCTACAATGCAGCGATGGACGCCACCTCCACCGCCAAGGTCTCGAGCCGGGGCCAGACGAACGTGCCTGCGTTGCTCCGCCGCCGGTGGGGTCTCATGGACGGTGGCGAGCTCGGCGTCATCGACCTGGGCGGTGCGGCCCTGATCGTCCCGGGGGGCGAAGCCGCAGCGCGTCGGGAGCTGCGCCGGGTCCTCGCCGACCGCTACGAGACCGCCGTGCTCGAGCTCGACCTCCCGGAGCTCGCCGACCAGTGACCTCCCGAGCCCGCCCGGTGCTCATCGATGACCGGCTCCTCGTCGAAGAGCTCACGATCGGCTTGGAGCGCCGCCCCCGGCGCCCGCTCATGACCTCGTCGTACTGGTACCTCCGAGCCGCTCGGGCGGCGTCGCTCGGGGCGGGTGGCCAGCTCTCGGGGCCGTTCCTCGGCCTGCCACCGCTGCTCCAGCGGCGGGCGATCGCCAGCCTGCTGCAGCTGCGCGATGACATCGCTCTGCCCGATCCCCGGCGCCTGGTGCCGGCGATGGTCGAGGTCGCCGCCGACCATCCTCAGCTGAACCTCCTGAACCTCGAGGCCGCCAGCACGGCCCACCTCTACGCCGCGGAGGTCTGGCTCTCGCCCAAGGGGGCTGCGGGCCTGCTCCCCGGCGTGCTCGACGCCCTCCGGGTCCGGTGGCAGGTGGTGGCGCTCGGCGGGTGAGCGACCGGGTCAGCTCGGGACGTCGGGTACGAGCCAGGCGACGAGCTCGGCGCGGCCCTTGAGGCCCAGCTTGCGGTAGGCGCTCTGCAGCTGGTGCTCCACGGTGCGCACCGAGACCCCGGCGGCCTCGGCGGTGGCCCGGCTCGTGGCCCCGGCGGCCACGCTCGCCGCCACCTCCTGCTCGCGCGCCGTGAGCGGGTGGACGACCGAGCGCAGCGTCCAGGGCATCGGCCCGTCGACCTCGGCGGCGGTGGTGAGGGCGCGGACCGCCGCGCGGGCCGCGCCGACCTCGTCGCCGGCGGCGGCCCGCGATCGGTGGACGGTGCCCCACAGCTCGGCGGCGGCCGTCGGCCATCGCTCGGTGACGTCGAGGGCGAGGCGCCGGCAGGCGACGGGATCACCGCCCGCCTCGGCCTCGGCGCGGTCGCGAGCGAAGGCGGCGAGCCAGGCGTCGGGCATCTGGGCGGCCAGCGCCCGCAGCGGGGGGAGGGCGTCGGCCGCCGCGCCCAGCCGCACCAGG
>JAGQSL010000270.1 GCA_020439525.1 Acidimicrobiales bacterium
GACAACGCGCCGATGGCGCGCATCGAGCTGGTCTGATCGGCCGGGCCCCGGCCCGCCCCACCCGAGCGCCCGCCCTCCGGGGCGGGCCTCGTCGCGTCCGGGGCCGGGCTCAGGCGTCGATCGCCAGGGCGCGGAGCTTGTCGGGGTTGCGGATCGTCCAGATGCGCTCGACCTGCCCATCGGCCACGGTGAACGCCATCGCCGTGGTGATGGCGCCGCGCTCGCGCACGACGATGCCGGGCTCGCCGTTGATCGCGCGCAGCTCGATGACGGCATCGGTGGGGAGCCGGGCCGCCAGGTTGGCGACGAACCGCGGGATCCTCGCTGCGACCACGGGCCGCCGCGCGGCGTGGTGGTCGGCGCCACCATCGCTGATCGCGAGCGCGCCCTCGCCGAGCAGCGACACCAGCCCGTCGAGGTCGCCCACCTGGGCGGCGGTGAGGAATGCGACCGCCACCTGCCACGCCTGGTCGTCGGTGGGCTGGAACCGGGGGCGCCCGTCGCGCACCCGGGCGCGAGCGCGCACCGCGATCTGGCGGCAGGCCGGCGGCGTCTTGCCGACCGCCGCGGCGATCTCGTCGAACGGCACCCCGAAGACGTCGGCGAGCAGGAAGACGACCCGCTCGGTGGGCCCGAGCCGCTCGAGCACCGCGAGGAACCCGATCGTGAGCGACTCGGCCAGCTCGGCCTGCTGGGCCGGGTCGGGCTCGGCGGCCACCGGCTCGGGCAGCCACGGCCCGACGTAGGCCTCGCGCTGGTGGGCGGCCGAGCGGAGGTGGTCGAGCGCGAGGCGGCTCACCACCGTGGTGAGCCACGCCTCGGGCCGGGCGATGGCGTCGTGGTCGGCGCCGTTCCACCGAGGCCAGGCCTCCTGGACCAGATCCTCGGCCACCGTGCGCGAGCCGGTGATCCGGTACGCGAGGCCGATGAGCCGCGACCGCTCGCGCTCGAAGCAGGCGTCGGAGGCGCGGGTGGCGGTCATGCCGTCGCCATCGTGCCCGCTCGAGCCGCGGCCTGCCTCCCGGCGGTGTGGGCGCTGGCGACGGCCGCGTCGAGCAGCTGGCCCTCGGGGCCCACCCAGTCGCCGGCCACGAACAGCCCGCGCTGGTGGGCGACGGCGACCGACGGGCGTCCGGCGACGCCGCCGTTGGCCGCCGTCGGGATGGCGCCGGTGACCTCCATGGCGTCGAGGTAGCGCTGCTCGAGGATGTCATCGGGGGCGACGCCGGCGAGGCGGGCGACGTCGAGCAGCTCGCGGCGGCTGGCCTCGGGGGCGAGGTCGTCGCCGGTGCGGCGGTAGCGCATGACGTGGACCACGGCGTGGCCCGCGGGTGCCAGCTCGGCGGGCGGGGCGTGGACGGAGAGGTAGGTGGGGCGGTCGATCCCGAGGGCGAAGCGATGGCTCGGGACCCGAGCGACGCCGAGCTCGAGGCACGCCGCTCGCGCCGGCGGCCCCAGCCGTGACCACGAGGGCGGCGCCTCGCCGATCAGCCGGGCGGCGGCGGTCGGCCCGCCGGTGGCCAGCACCACCGCATCGGCATCGATCGGGCCGTCGCTCGTGGCGATCCGCCAACCGCCGCCCTCGTGCCCGACGGCGCGGGCGGCGACCGGCCGGACCGAGATCCCGGCCTCCGTGGCGCTCGAGAGGAGCGAGGCCACGATCGAGCCGAAGCCGCCGTCGAGGTACCGGACGCCGCTCGTGGCCGCCCGTCGAGCCTGGGTGAGGGCGTCGTGGGCGGAGAGCTCGTGGGGGGCGTCCGTGTAGGTGGCCACGCGCACCATCGCCTCGAGGAAGGCCCGCACCCGACCGCCCGTGCCCCGCTCGTCGAGCCACGCGGCGAGCGAGCGGTCCGGGGCGATGGGGCCCGGATCGCGCAGCAGCGGCAGGAGGTGCCGAGCGGCGCCGAGCTTCTCCCGGGTGCCGAACAGGTCGGTGGCGATCGACGCGAGCGGGCCCACGGGCAGCCGATGGGTGCCCTCGGTGGTGATGGCGAGGGCACCGCGCACGATCGGGGCTCCGCCGCGGGCCACGTCGACGCCGAGCTCGCGGAGCACGACCTCGGCCCGGCCGCCCCGGTAGAGCGCTCGTGGCCCGCGGTTGAACGTGAACCCGCCGCGTCGGTCCGTGCGGGCCCGGCCGCCCAGGGGGTGGGGCTCGAGCAGGACCACGGTGGCCCCGAGGCGCCGCGCGGCCAGGGCGGCGACCAGCCCGGCGACGCCACCGCCGACCACGGCGACCCGGGTCGCCGCAGGCTCCGATCGCCCGTCGCTGCTCGCTCGGCCTCGTGGTTCGGCATCCATCGTCGTCTCCTCGCTCGGGTCCGGCTCGGTCGCTCCTTCGACGATCGGCGGGGCCGCGATGTGACACCCGGTCGGCTCGGATCGTCGAGGCGGGTGGGCGGGTAGCGTCCGCACCGATGACCCTGTTCGACGTCGACCCGGTCCGCGGCGGCGACCGAGAGGCGGCCGGGCCGAGCGAACGGCTCCGCCTGGTCGTGGCCTACGACGGCGCGCCGTTCCACGGCTTCGCCCTCAACGAGGGGGTGCGGACGGTGGCCGGCACGCTCACCGAGGCGGTGGCGACCGTGACGGGCCACCGCGCCGAGCTCACCTGCGCGGGACGGACCGACAAGGGCGTCCACGCCCACGGACAGGTGGTCCACCTCGACGTGCCGGCGGGGCGCGTCGACCTCGGTGCCCTCGTGCGGTCGGTCAACAAGCTGTGCGCACCCTCGATCGCCGTGCGCCGGGCCGAGGTGGTCGACCACGACTTCGATGCCCGGTTCTCGGCGACGGCTCGCCGGTACCGCTACCTGGTGCGGTGCGCGCCGACGCCCGACCCGGCATCGGCCGCGTCGGCGTGGTTCGTGGACCAGCCCCTCTCGCTGCCCACCATGGTCCTGGCCTGCGACGCCCTCGTGGGTGAGCACGACTTCAGCTCGTTCTGCCGCCGGCCCAAGCGACGCGACGGCGAGGAGGCCAGCCTGGTTCGGCGCGTCACCGAGGCGGCGTGGCACGACGACGGCGAGGGGCGGCTGCGATTCGAGATCGAGGCGTCGTCGTTCTGCCACCAGATGGTGCGCGCCGTGGTCGGCACGCTCGTCGACGTCGGTCGCGGGCGGCGGCGGCCGGGGGAGGTGCTGGGCATCGTCCGAGCGCGCGACCGGCGCTTCGCCAGCGAGCTGGCCCCGCCCCACGGCCTCACGCTGTGGACGGTCCGCTACCCCGGCTGGTCCACCGACGAGGTGGTCGACGGCTTCGCCCCCTCCGGGCTTTGACGACCGGCCTGCCCTCGCAGCAAGCTCCGCACGCCCGATCCGGCACGGACGGGGTGGTCCCACGCCCGAGGAGGGTGCTGCGATGCCGATCGCGTTCCACTGGTTCCTGCCCACCAACGGCGACGGTCGTCGCCTCGTCGAGCCGGCGATGGCCATCCCCGGGTTGGCGGGCGGCCAGCGGCCGGCATCGTTCGGCTACCTCACCCAGGTCGCCCTGGCCGCCGAGTCGTTCGGGTTCCTCGGTGCGCTGACGCCCACCGGCCCGTGGTGCGACGACGCGTGGATCACCACCGCGGCGCTCGCCCAGCGCACCGAGCGACTGAAGTTCCTGGTCGCCTTCCGGCCGGGCGCCATGTCGCCGACCCTCTCGGCGCAGATGGCAGCCACGTACCAGTTCCACACGGGCGGCCGCCTGCTGCTGAACGTGGTGACCGGCGGTGACGACGCCGAGCAGCGCGCCTACGGCGACCACCTCGACAAGGACGGGCGCTACGAGCGCTGCGCCGAGTTCCTCCAGATCGTGCGCGGCCTGTGGACCGGCGGATCGGTCGACTTCGAGGGCCGCCACCTCCACGTCGAGGGCGGCGCGCTGGGCCGGGTGCCCGACCCCATCCCGCAGGTGTACTTCGGTGGTTCGTCGCCGCCCGCGCTCGACGTGGCGGCCCGCCACGTCGACGTGTACCTCACCTGGGGCGAGCCTCCCGAGGCCGTGGCCGAGAAGATCGGCCGGGTTCGCGAGCTCGCCGAGGCCCAGGGGCGATCGGTGCGCTTCGGCATCCGGCTGCACGTGGTGAGCCGCGACCGGTCGGCCGACGCCTGGGCGGCGGCCGAGGCGCTGCTCGACGGCATCTCCGACGAGGAGATCGCCGCCGTCCACACCCGCATGCAGCGGACCCAGTCCGAGGGGCAGCGCCGCATGCTGGCCCTCCACGGCGGCTCGCGGTCCCAGCTCGAGGTGGCGCCCAACCTGTGGGCCGGCGTCGGGCTCGCGCGCGGCGGGGCGGGCACCGCCCTCGTCGGCAGCCACGAGGAGGTGGCCGATCGCATCGAGGAGTACGCGGCCATCGGGCTCGACGAGTTCGTCCTCTCGGGCTACCCGCACCTCGAGGAGCTCTACTGGTTCGGCGAGGGCGTGCTCCCGCTGCTCGAGGCGCGCGGCGCCTGGAAGCGCCCGGTGGGCCTCGCCGAGGGGATGCGGACGGGCACGATCGACGCCGGCGGGGTGTCGTTCGGCGTGGTGCCCGAGCGTCCCTAGGCGTCGGGCTGTCGCGCCCGCGCCGGGTCCTCGCCCGCGGCGAATCCCCGGCGGCCGTTCGCGGCGCCGTCGGTGCGGGTGTAGCTGAGCGCGCCGCTGGGGCAGGTGTCGATGGTGGCGGCGATCTCGGCCGCCCCGGCGCCGTCGGCACGGATCCAGGGCCGAGCGGCGGTGTCGAACACGTTCGGCGAGCCGGCGACGCAGCGCCCCGAGTGCTGGCAGCGCTCGGCGTCCCAGTGCACGGTGATGCCGGGGCCCTCGTAGCTCTTCGTCGCCATCGTGGGCTCCTCCTGGTCGGGTGCGCGCACGGTACCGTGCCCGGGACCACCCGCGTCGGGATCCACCACCTGACCTGCGTCCGCTGCTATTTGCCCTGGCCGCGCGAGGCGCCGTAACGTGTCCCTTCGGCCCGAACCCGCCCGAGGGGCGGTTCCGGCCCCGTCGTCAGAAGCAGCAAGGAAGCTCGCGTGCCCACCTACAGCCCGAAAGCCGCAGAGATCACCAAGGACTGGGTGATCATCGACGCCGATGGCCTGGTGCTCGGTCGCCTCGCCACCGAGGTCGCCAACCTCCTCCGGGGCAAGCACAAGCCGATCTACACGCCCCACCTCGACACCGGCGACCACGTCATCATCATCAACGCCGACAAGGTCGTGCTCACCTCCGGCAAGGCCGAGAAGAAGATGGTGTACCGCCACTCGGGCTACCCGGGCGGCCTCAAGGAGCGCACCTTCGCCGACCTGCTCGCCAAGAAGCCCGAGGATGCCGTCCGCAGCACCGTGCGCGGCATGCTCCCGAAGACCCGCCTCGGCCGGGCCCAGCTCAAGAAGCTGAAGGTCTACGCCGGCCCGAACCACCCGCACGCCGCTCAGCAGCCCCAGGCGCTCGAGCTCGCCGACGCCCGCGCTCGCGCGTAGGAGATCCAGACGTGACCAAGCCCCTCGTCCAGTCCACCGGCCGCCGCAAGGAGGCCGTCGCCCGGGTCCGGCTGCGTGCCGGCGAGGGGAAGATCGTCATCAACGGCCGAGCCGTCGAGGACTTCTTCCCGAACCCGACGCACCGCATGATCCTCTCGGAGCCGCTGCGCCTCACCCAGACCGAGGCGGTCTACGACGTGGACGTCACGATCCACGGCGGCGGCGTCACCGGCCAGGCCGGGGCCGTGCGCCTCGGCATCGCCCGGGCGCTCGTCGAGCTCGATCCCGAGACCCGCACGCCCCTGAAGCGGGCCGGGTTCCTCACCCGAGACGATCGCAAGAAGGAATCGAAGA
>JAGQSL010000271.1:0-9267 GCA_020439525.1 Acidimicrobiales bacterium
GTGGTCGCTGCCGGGCTGGCCGCGGTGCACGCCGTCGATCCCGTGCCGTGGGACGTGCTGCTCGGCGTGGTGGGCGTCACCGCGGCGGTCGACCTGGTGGCGGCGACCGGGCGGCCCACGTGGTGGCGCGCCGCCGCGGCCCTGCCCTTCGCCCTGTTGATCGCCACGGCCGACGCGCTGCCCCGGCTCGCCTGGTTCCAGGTGCTGGTGGCCGTCGCCGTGGCCGGTGGCGGCGCCCTCGCCGCCGCCACCGACACGGCCTGGCGCGACGAGGCCGCGGCGCCGATCCTGCTCGCCGTCACCGCCGCCGGCACCTACGCCGCCGTGCCCGACACCGAGCTCGCCCTCGCCGTGGTGGGCGTGGCGCTGTGGTTCGCCGTGCTCGCCTTCCCGTGGCCCCTCGCCCGCCTCGGTGCCGGCGGCGCGGCCGGCGCCGTCGCCCTCGTGGTGTGGGCCGCGGCGTTCGGCGCGCGGGGACGGCCCGCCGCGCTCGTCGGCGCCGTCGCCTGCCTCGGGCTGCTCGCGGTGCTGCCGCTCGGCGCCCGGCTCGGCGCCGGCATGGGCTCGGCGCTCGACGGCGCCGGCCTCCGGGCGCGGGTCGTGGTGCTCGGCGTCGTGCAGGTGGCGGTCGCCCTCCTGGCGGCCCGCACGGCCGGGCTCCAGTCGTCGGTCGCCAAGGCGGTGGCCTTCACCCTGCCACCGGCCACGATCGCCGTCGCCCTGGCCACCGTGCTCCAACCCCCACGTCGGCCCTCGCCGGCGCGCCCCCGACCGGCCGCGCCGCTGCGAACGGGCCCGAGCTCCGGGTCGTAGGGCCGGCCCCACCGGGGCTACCGTCGGTCCGCTGACCCGGCGAGGAGGGGACCATGACCGACACGGCGACCGCACCGAGCGCTCCGTTCCCCGAGTGGCCCACCATCCGGGTCGCACCGGTGAACGGCATCGAGCTGGCCTACGAGACCTTCGGCGACCCCGCCGACCCGGCGATCCTGCTGGTGATGGGCCTCGGCACCCAGATGATCGCCTGGCCCGACGAGCTGTGCGAGGCGCTCGCCGACGCCGGCCACCACGTGATCCGCTTCGACAACCGCGACGCCGGCCTGTCGACCTTCGTCGACGCCCCTGCGCCGTCGATCCCCGACCTGCTCCTCAAGCGCCACGTCGCCTACACGCTCGAGGACCTCGCGGCCGACGCCCTCGCCCTGCTCGACCACCTGGGCATCGAGCGAGCGCACGTCGCCGGCACGTCGATGGGGGGGATGATCGCCCAGACCATGGCGCTGCGAGCGCCCGAGCGGATCCTCACGCTCTGCCTGTCCATGACCTCGACCGGCTCGCGACGGGTGGGGCGCCCTACGGCGTCGGTGGTGCGCCAGATGGCCACCGCCCAGCCGAGCGCCAGCCGCGAGGCGGCGATGGACGATGCGGTCGAGGCCTGGCGGGCCATCGGCACGCCCAGCCGCCTCGAGGTCGACAAGATCCGCGAGCTCGCCGGGGTGGCGTGGGACCGCAACCACGATCCGGCCGGCCGGCTGCGCCAGCTGGGGGCGATCCTCGCCCAGCCCGACCGCACCGAGCGGCTCCGCCACTTGCGGATCCCGACGCTCGTGGTGCACGGCCTGGAGGACCCGCTCGTGTCGGTGACCGGTGGGCTGGCGCTCGCCAAGGCCATCCCCGGCGCCACGTTCATCGGCCACCACGGCGCCGGCCACGACCTTCCGCGGTCGATGTGGCGCGAGCTGGTGCGCGACCTGCTCGACCACATCGAGCGCGCCGGCGCCACCGCCTGAGCGCGCCGGCGGCGCGGCTGGGGCGGCGGGCGCCGGGGTACCGGCGAGGTGCCCCACCCCCCAACCGCCCTAGGAGCGAACCGTGATCGGCTTCATCGTCTTCGGCCTCGTGGTCGGCGCGCTGGCGCGCCTCGTCCTCCCCGGCGACCAGCACCTCGGGCTGCTCGCCACCCTCATCGTCGGGCTGATCGGCTCGGTCGTGGGCGGCGTGGTCGCCAACGCGCTCGGCACCGGCGACGTGTTCGAGCTGAACGTGCTCGGCTCGATCGTGGCGGTCATCTCCGCCGCCGTGCTCATCATCATCGCTGACCGCCTCAGCGAGGGCGGCGGGCGGGCCACCGCCTGACGGCGACGACCCCGGCGGCCTAGGGGAGCGGCAGCGTCGCCGCCCGCTGGGTCGCGACCGACAGCAGCTCGTTGGCGTCGACCTGGAGCAGGTAGCCCTGGGCGACGAGCGACTGCAGCGACGCCGCGTACTCGTCGACGAAGTCCTGCTTCGAGTCGTACCGGGCCTGGAGCTGCTGGTCGGTCAGCGGGCGGGTGCCGCCGAAGAGGATGCAGAACCCGGTGCCCGAGTTGATGCCGTCGATCGCCGCGACCGGCACGTCGACCTGCACCGACCGGACCCCGCCCACGGCGTTGCCCCACTCGTCGCGCTGGAGCACGGTGGGCGAGGTGGAGGTGGTGGCGAGCGGGGCCCCGGCCGACGGCGGGGTGCCGGTGCGCAGCCAGCGGTCCATGGCCCGGAACGCGGCGCGCAGCACGTAGGTGAGCCCGCCGGCGTTCTGCGAGTTGGCGCAGCCGGCGAAGGGCGCCCGGGGCGAGCGCATCTCGTCGAACAGGAGGCGGGCGCCGGTGCCGTCGCCCACGTCGGACTTGCTGAAGCGCGACAGGTAGGCGTCGAGGTGGGCGGTGCCCGCCATCTCCCACGTGCGCATCAGCGGGGTGTCGGGCTGGCGGACGGCCGTGTTGGAGCGGATGACGTCGTCCTCGGCCATCACCACGAAGACCGGGACGTCGAGGTCGTCGCGGATCTGGGTCGGGCTGGGGACCGGGACCGACGCCAGCGGCGACTGCGACAGCGAGGAGCCGCCGCTGCCGCGCCCGTGGATGAGGAACCCGTCGAACGCGTGGTCGCTCGGCTGGATGGCGTCGACGTAGGTGACGAGCCGGCTCGCCGATTGCGACTGGCCCATGGCCACCATCCGCAGCGGCTTGAGCCCGCCGGTGACCTTCCGGTCGGTGCGGATGGCCTTGGCCGCCTTGGAGAAGATGTCGTAGGAGTAGCTGTCGCCCGGGTGCACGAGCGAGCCGTAGCGGGTCGGGTCGGCGCTGCGCAGCTGGTTGACACCCACGGCCTGGGCGGAGACGCCCACGTACATGGCGCCCCGGCGGGTGATGTCGCGGTGGGCGCCGGTCCAGTCGACGGGGAGGTCCGCGCCGCCCGTGACGTTCATCCACTCGACGTAGACCGTGCCGTTGAACGCGGCGGGATCGGTGGGGCGCACGACCACCATGCGGGTCTTGAACCCGGCCTCGTCCGTGTCGGGGTCGGGCGACACCGACCACCGCCCGTCGGCGGTGAGGGGCGCGTCGGGGAGGTACGCCTGCGCCTGGTCGAACAGGAACACCTCGGAGGTCGTGTAGCCCACGTCGGCCGGGTCGATGCCGAGCGTGAGCGTCGGCGTCCCGGCGATCGGTCCCTCGATGCACGAGGAGAGCGCGAGCGCGGCCGTGGCCGCGAGGATCGTGACGACCAGGCGTGGTCGGAGCTTCGTGCGCATGCTGCCCCCTGTGAACGATGCGGACGTGGCCGCGAAGGCTACCGACGCCGGCCGCGGCGTGCCGGGGGTCGTCCGGGCGGGTGACGATCCCTCAGGGAGGGGGCGTGCGCCCGGCGAGCACCGCGGCGGCCACCTCGGTGTCCATGTTCGCTCCGCTGAGCACGATCGCGACGCGCCGGTGGGGACGAGCGGCCCGATCGGCGAGGAGGCCGGCGAGGGCGATGGCGCCGGCCGGCTCGGCGAGGTGGTGGGTCGTTCGGTAGAGCAGCCGCATCGCCTCGGCCACGGCGTCGTCGCTCACCTCGACGATCGCGGCCGCTCCGTCGTAGATCGCGGCGAGCGCCGCCGGGTCGGGGGTGCGGGTGGCGACGCCGTCGACGAACGTGCGCGCCTCGTCGGTGCCCACGGGCTCGCGAGCGGCGAAGGAGCGCGCCGTGGCGGGCGCGCCCTCGCTCACCACGCCGACGATCTCGGTGCGCAGCCCCAGCAGGTCGCGCACGGCGATGAGGCCGTTGATGCCCGAGCCCATGCCGACCGGGACGTAGACCGCATCGAGCGGATCCGCTCCCTCGAACAGCTCGAGCGCGTAGGTGGCGACGCCCGCGACGAGATCGGGGTGGAACGGCGGCACCAGCTCCCACCCGCGCTCGACGGCGACGGCGCGCGACCGCTCGAGGGCCTCCTGGAAGTCGCGCCCGTGCACGATCACCTCGGCGCCGAAGCCGGCCATCGCCGCGTCCTTCTCCACGCTGTTGCCGTGGGGCACCACGATCGCCACCGGGAGGCCCGCCGCTCGCCCGGCGTAGGCGAGGCTCTGGCCGTGGTTGCCCCGGGTGGCCGACACCAGCCCGGGCACCTCGGGCCGTTCGCGGCGGAGCCGATCGACGTACACCAGCCCCCCGCGCACCTTGAACGCGCCGGTGGGCGTCGCGTCCTCGTGCTTCACCCACACCTCGGCCCCCACGGCCGCGGACAGCAGCGGCCACGGTTGCTGGGGGGTGGGGGCGAACGACCGCCGGACGACGGCGACGGCGGCGTCGAGGGCGGCCCGGTCGAGCAGCGGAGCGGTCACCCGCCCGACCCTACGCACGTCGGCGGTCGGCAGGGGGCGGCGGCGCTGGCATCATGGGCGGGCATGCGCGCGTGGATCATCAGGGCCGGCGAGGGCGGCGCCCACGTGGACGAGTTCGTGGATCAGGGCATCGTCGCGCTCGGCTACGACGCCGTCGACGACCTGCGGCGGATGGACCGCTGGGACATCGAGCGGGCGCTCGAGCGGGTCGGCATCTCGCCCCCCGACGCCCACGCCACCATCCTCATCTCGTTCCTCCACGAGGTGCTGAGCGGCGACCTGGTGGTGATGCCCGACTCGTCGCGCGGCGAGGTCGTGGTCGGCGTGGTCGACGGTCCCTACGACTTCGTGCCCGGCCGCGACGAGGACGACCACCCGCACCGCCGCAAGGTCGAGTGGCTGGCCCGTCACCCCCGGACCGACCTGCCCACGGTCCTCGCCGACGTGCAGCGCCAGCGCGTCGCCCTGCGCCGGGTCGACTCGCCCTCCATCGACGACCACCTGGCCCGGGTGCGCGCCGGCGAGGTGGGACGACCGGCCGACCAGCGCACCGCGCCGCGACCCCCGCGGACGCCGCGCGCCACCAGCTCCTCCGCGCCCCGCGCCCCGCGCAGCTCGTCGGGGTCGTCGAGCCGGGCCCGGGTCACGCCGCGCAAGGCGGAGGTGGCCACCCGCCGGTGCGAGGCGTGCTTCCAGACCAAGCCGGTCACCCAGTTCGACGGCGACGATCCGCTCTGCCGCGACTGCGCCTGATCCTGGCCCGAGCGCCCGGCCGAGGCCGGTCGTAGCCTGCGGCCGTGGACGGGGCGAGCGGGAGCGGTCCGGGTGAGCGGGCCCAGGGGTCGGGCGCGGTGCCAGGAGGCCTGCCCGAATCCGCCGAGGCCGCCTTCGCGGCGGCCGGGGTGGGGCGCGGCTGTGGCCCGGTCTCGCTCCTGCTGCTGGGGATCGTGCTGCTGGTGCTGGGCGGTGGCATCCGCTGGGCGCAGGACGTGACCGCGCCCTGGCTGAACGAGGGCGAGGCCGACCTGCCCGACACGGTGACCTTCGACGCCGACGACGCCACCTACCGGGTCATCACGTCGGGCCCCACCCGGCCGTCGATCCACCAGACGGCGTGCACCGTGGAGCGCGCTGACGGGAAGGTGCTGCGCGAGGAGGGCCGCGACGGTGTCGACGGCGGCCAGGAGCGCTTCGGCGTGACCCGAGTGCTCGAGTTCCGCGCCGTCGCCGGGACGACCACCGTGCAGTGCGGCTTCGACTTCGCTCCGGAGCGGGGCAGCGGGCGGTTCCAGGTGGTGCGCGCCGACGGCCCGATCACGCTCGCCACGATCGTGCTCCTGGTGCTGGGCGTCGCCGCGCTCGTGATGTCGATCGGCTGGTTCGTGGCCGGCGTGGTGCGCTCGGGCGACGACGCGCCCGGCGGCGCGGGCGATCAGGGCGTGGCGCCGAACGCCTCGTAGGCGCGGCCTTCCTCCTCCGCGAGGCGCGTGCCGGCCGCGTGCTGGAACTCGCTGATGCCGCCGGGCGCCCACGGGCCGACGCTGCCGGCGGCGATCGCTGCGGGCGCCTTGGGGAGCAACCCGAGCTGGTCGCGCAGCTCGGCGACCGGCCGGTGGGCGTGGGCGAACCAGTCGACGGCGAGCAGGTCCACGTCGGGCTCGCCGTCGAGGCCGTGGCTGCGCGCGCCCCGGCGCAGCGCATCGGCCAGGCGCACCGCCATCCCGGCGCGCGACAGCTGGCCCGGGAACGCTTCGAACAGGCCAGCCCCTTCGGCGAGGTAGCCGGTCTCGAACAAGCTGACGACCATGGCGAGCAGCGAGAAGCCGCGCGGGTCGTCGTCGGCCCGGGCGATGAGGGCGAACACCTCGAGCTCGGACTCCACCCGCGTGCCGTAGTCGGCGAGGACGTGGACGAAGTCGTGCTGGGCCAGCAGGGGCGGCGCCGAACCGGGCTGGCCGGGGAAGGCGAAGCCCCGCGCTCGGTAGAACGCCCAGATCGAGCGGCCGAGGGTGCCCTCGGGCAGGTGCTCGAACGCCTGCCATCGCGCCGCCAGGTCGGGGTCGTCGACGGCCTGCTCCCAGGCGTGGGTGAGCTCGCCGCTCGTGTGCAGGGCGCTCGCCCGCTCGGGTCGCCAGTCCGCCGTGTAGCCGTTGCGCTCGAAGTCGACCGCGGCCAGGCCGAGCTGGCCCGACGCGAAGCGGTGGGCGACGGCGAGCATCCCGTCGTCGACGCTGAGCTCGCGGGCGTAGGCCGCCACCCGGTCGCTCACGCTCGCCGGCAGGGGGCGGAGCACCAGCGCGCCCAGCACCATCGTCTGGACGATGCGGGTGCGGAACGCCTCGTCGCGGTCCGCGAGGACGGCGGCGAGCTGGGCGGGCGACCGCTCTGCGGTCGGTTCGAGCTCGTGACCGGTGAGCGAGGCGAACGCCGCCTCGATGAGGGTGCGCTGGAGCTCGGTGATGCCGCCGCCGGGAGCGATGGCGGTGACCACGGCGTCCAGGCAGGCCTGGGCCTCGGGCCGCTCGGGCGGGCCGAGGCGGGCGGTGCCGGGCGCGGGGAACGGCACGATCATCAGGGTTCGCCTCGCCGGGGCGAGCCGATGACCGCGAAGCCGAAGTCGCGGCCCCAGCCCCGGCGCATGAGGGCGATCCAGAGGGCGGCGTGCTGCTCCACCATGGCGAACGCCTCCCGGCCGCCGACCACGACGGCGTCGAAGCCGATGGCCGCGCCCAGCTCGAGCGCCACGGCCGTGGCGGCCTCGTCGCCGGCCACGGGGAGGAGGACGGGTGCGCCGTCGACCGTGCCGGTGGCGAGGTGCTCGGCGCCGATGGTGTCGAAGGCCTTGGCGACGGCCACCCCCTCGGGCACGAGCGAGGCGACGAGGTCGCCCACGGTGGCGTGGCCGCCGGGTGGGGGAGCGCCGACGGCGTTGGTGGCGTCGAGCACGACCGTGCCGCCGACGAGGCCGAGCGCAGGGATGGCCTCGACGAGCGCCGGTGCCGGCACGGCGAGCACGACGACGGCCGCGCCGTCGGCGGCGGCCCGGGGTGTCGCCCGCTCGTGGGTGAGGTCGGCGTGCTTGGCGCCGTCGGGGTCGCGGACGCCCACGATGACCTGGTGGCCCGTGCGCTCGAAGGCGCCGGCCAGCGCTCGGCCCACCGATCCGGCTCCGATCACGGCGATCCTCATCGTCCTCTCCTCCACGGTTGCTGGCGGCATTACGATGCAGGAGCGTAACGGAAGTCGGTTGGCTAGCGTCGCGGTCGATGAGCGAGCACGCGGTGATCGGTCGGCCCAGGGACGCGTCCATCGATGCCGCCGCCCTCCGGGTGGCCGCCGAGCACCTCGGTCGCCACGGCTTCGAGGCGATGTCGCTGGCGGCCGTCGCCGCCGAGGCGGGGACCACCCGCCAGGCCCTCTACCGCCGGTGGCCCACCAAGGCCGACCTCGCCGTGGCCGCCATCGCCGCCCTCCCCGACGCCTCCCCCCAGCCGCTCACCGGCGACCACGAGGCCGACCTGCGGGCCGAGCTCGCCGCGTTCCGGCGAGGCGTCACCCGACCGGGGGGCGTGTCGCTCGTGGGGGCGATGCTCCAGGACGGGGCCGACCCCGAGCTGCGCGAGCGCTACCGCGCGCTGGTCGTGGAGCCTCGCCGGGCCCGGCTGCGCGCCATCGTGCGCGCGGCGGTCGCGGACGGCGCCCTCGCCCGCGACACCGACGTCGAGCTGGTGGTGGCGAGCTGCACCGGCAGCTTCTACGCGCTGGCCCTGGCCGGTCGGGTGCCAGGGCGCGACTGGCCCCGTCGAGCGGCCCGGCACGTGTTCGCCGGCGCGGGGCCGGGCGACCGCTGAGCGGACGGATCGGGCATCGTCTGGCTGACGACGACCGAGCGTGCCCTAGCTGATCCGCGTCAGCGCGGGGTACGCCGTCACCTCGAAGAGATCGGGCGGGTCCGACGCCAGCACCGTCATCAGCACCTCGCAGCCACGACGCTGGTGGACCAGTCGGCGGTAGGCCGCGATCTCCTCGGGGAAGCCCGGCGGGTAGGCGTCGCGGCCGAACAGTGCGATCGCCCCATCGAAGCCGTCGACCTCGACCAGCGGATGCACGCTGATCCACCCGGTGAGCACCCCGGCCGGCGACCCGTAGTCCATGAGCGCCAGCGAGAGCTGCCGCTCCGCCCACGCGTGGATGTACTCACCGGACACGACGAGGACCCCGGACTCGTTGGCCGGGCCTGCGGGCACTGCGAATCCGTTCTTCTGCTTGACGTCGAGCATCAGCATGACCCACGCGCCCGCGGACGGCTGGCCGTCGATCAGGCAGCCGACCGTGACCGACCGGAGATCCAGCAGCGAAGGCACGAAGGGGGGTCGTACCACACCACCTGGGCGCTTCCGCCGTGGGTTCTCGCCCCTCGGCATCCATCCAGGAGGACCGAGTCTGGCGCCGGTCGGTTGCCGGCCGGCCCCGACCGGCGCGAGCGCTACCGCGCGCTCATCGTGGAACCTCGCCGGGCCCGGCCGCGCGCCATCGTGGCTGCTCATCGTCCCCGAGAGCGCCATCGAGCGGCCGCCCGTCCCAGAACGGCGAGAGGCCCCCGGAGGGGCCTCTGACCTGC
>JAGQSL010000271.1:9350-11820 GCA_020439525.1 Acidimicrobiales bacterium
GCGCCTTGCGGCCGGAGCACCCTAGCCGGGTCCGTCAGAGGCGGCCAAGGGCGTTGGGCGGGCCTTCGCTGTCACACCCCCTCGCCAGGATGGCCGCCCCGCCGTCGCCGGATCCCCCCAGGAGGCACCATGTCCACCATCGCCGACACCTACCTCGCCCGCATCCAGGCCCTGCTCGACAAGGCCGAGTCCACCACCTTCCCCGAGGAGGCGGAGGCCCTGATCGCCAAGGCGCAGGAGCTCATGGCCCGCCACGCCATCGACGAGGCCATGCTCACCGGAGCGGCCACGTCGCGCGACGAGGTCGAGGCCGAGCAGCTCACCGTGGCCGCCCCCTACGCCTCCGCCAAGGTGGGCCTGCTCTCGGCCACGGCCCGGGCCAACCGGTGCCGCCTCGTCATCTCGCGCGGGCCGTCGGGCACGCAGCTGTGCACGCTCGTCGGCTTCCCCGACGACCTGGCCAACGTCCGCACCCTCTTCGCCTCGCTCTCGGTGCAGGCCACGCGCTTCGTCCTCGCTGCTCCCGTGCCCCCGGGCGACACGCCGCGTCGGTTCCGCCATGCCTTCCTCACCTCGTTCGGCTTCCGCATCGGCGAGCGCCTGGCCGAGGCCGAGCAGCGAGCGGCGGCGGCGGCCGAGGCCGATCGGCAGGTGGCCGGCGGCGACGGGCCCACGGTGGCCCTCGTGCTCGCCGACCGCGAGGCCGCCGTGGACGACGACCTGGCCCGGCGCTTCCCGAACCTGAGAACCCGGAAGATCTCGGCGTCGAGCCGCGCTGGCTGGGCTGGCGGCCAACTGGCGGCCGACCGCGCCAACCTCGGCCAGCGCGGGGTGGGCGGCAGCGGCCCGGCGCTCGGGTCGGGCTGACCTACGGCTGGTCGTCGTCGGGCTCGAACCGGCGGCGACGACCGCCCGCCCGGTGCAGCACCGCGCTGGTGGGCGTGATCTCGAGCCACTCGCCGTCGTCGGAGAGCCGGGCGGTGCCGTCGACGAGCAGCGAGTGCTTGGGGTGCTCGTCGGTGGTGGGCCACAGGAGCGTCACGAGCGGGCGGTCCTCGATGTTGCGGCCCGTCCGCCGACCTGGCGCCACGACGAGGAGCCCGTCGCGCGCCGCCACCGACACGGCGACCACGTGCGGACGGGTGTCGCGCACGGTCACCAGGTAGGCGGCCGGCCCCCGCTCGTCGAGCACCCGGGGCAGGTCGTCGATCGAGACGGCGATGCTCACCGGTGCAGCCTCGCACGACCGGTCGATGGTCGGCGGCAAGCGCGGGCCCACCGGCCCGAAGCCATCAGAGCGCCCGACGCATGCACACGCGTTGCGCCACGTCGAGGCCGAGCTCGGCTTCGTGGGCCCGCACGGCCCGCAGCGCCTCGTCGAGCTCGGCATCGGGCACCGTGGCGAACCCGAGCCGCTGGTACCACGGCCCGTTCCAGGGCAGGTCGCGGAACGTGGCGAGGGTCAGCGACGGCGCCCCCGCCGCCCGCGCCCAGTCGGCCACCGCCTCCACCAGCGCCGCGCCCACGCCGCGGCCACCGGCCTCGGGCACCACCGACACCTGCTCGAGGTGGTGCTGGGCGCCCGCCGGCCCCACCCGCTCGCCCAGGGCGTAGCCCACGACGGCGCCCCCCAGCTCCGCCACCCACAGCCGACCGTCGGCGACCGCCGCGAGGAGCACCTCCTCGGGGAACGGGTCGTCGTCGGCGATGTCGTCCATGCCGACCGCACGGAACCGCTCCCCCGCCGCCACCTCGATGGCGGCGAGCAACCCCACGTCGCCCGGCTCGGCCGAGCGCACGCGCCCCATCAGCTGCGCGGCACCTCGACCCAGGGGACGTCCTTGTCGGTGCGCGGCTCGCCGGGAAGGCCGAGCACCCGCTCGCCGATGATGTTGCGCTGGATCTCCGAGGTGCCGCCCTCGATGGAGTTCGCCCGGGCCCGTAGGAACATCTTGCGGCTCGACCCCGGCGGACCGGTGAGCCCGAGGTTCTCGGCCCGGCGCATCTCGAAGTCGTAGCCAGCGAGGCCCGCGGCCCCGAGCAGGTCGACGCAGAACTCGTAGATGTCCATGTTGACCTTGGCGAACTCGAGCTTGGCGATCGAACCCTCGGGCCCCGGGTTGCCCGCCTTGCGGTTCTGCGACGCCCGGATGTTGGTCATCCGCAGCACCTCGGCGCGCGCCCACAGCTTCACCAGCTCGTCGCGCATCACGGCCGTCTTGGTGGCCGGACCGGCCTCCTCGTTCCAGATGCGCACGGCCTCGGCGATCGCGCCCGAGCCTCGGGCCGGCACCCCGCCGCCACCGCCGCCGATGGTGGTGCGCTCGTTCGACAGGGTGGTCATCGCCACCCGCCAGCCCTCGCCCACGTCGCCGATGCGGTCGGCGTCGGGCACCCGCACCTCGGTCAGGTACACCTCGTTGAACTCGGCCTCGCCGGTGATCTGCCGCAGCGGCCGCACCTCGACCCC
>JAGQSL010000272.1 GCA_020439525.1 Acidimicrobiales bacterium
CTCGAGGGCGGCGTCGTGGTGGCCAAGGTGCGCGAGCTCACCGGTTCCAACGGCTACAACGCCGCCACCGGCGAGTACGGCGAGCTGCTGCCCGCCGTGCCCGACGCCGCCAAGGTGACCCGCTCGGCCCTGCAGAACGCGGCGTCCATCGCCGCCCTGTTCCTCACCACCGAGGCCGTCATCGCCGACAAGCCCGCCGAGGCCCCGGCCATGCCGGGCGGTGGAGGCATGGAGGACTTCTGATCCTCGGCCTCGCGGCCATGTGTCACACCGGTGCCCGGCCCTTTCGGGCCGGGCACCGGCGCGTCTAGCGTCACCCGCACGGAGGATCCCATGGCCGCACCCCGACGGCGCCGGGCTCGGGCCCAGGCGTTCGACACGACCACCACGTTCGTCAACGTCCACGGGCACCGCCGTGCCTACCGGATGTGCGGGAGCGGCCCGGCGCTGCTGCTGCTCCACGGCATCGGCGACTCGTCGGCGTCGTGGGTGCCGCTGCTGCGGCCCTTGGCCGAGCGCTTCACGGTCATCGCCCCCGACCTGCTCGGCCACGGCGAGTCCGACAAGCCCCGGGCCGACTACTCGGTCGGTGCCTTCGCCAACGGCATGCGCGACCTGCTCGACGTGCTCGGGATCGATCGGGCCACCGTCGTCGGCCACTCCCTCGGCGGCGGCGTGGCCGCCCAGATGGCCTACCAGCACCCCACCCGGGTGGAGCGGCTGGTGCTGGTGGCGAGCGGCGGGGTGGCCCGGGAGGTCAACCCGGTCCTGCGCCTCGCCGCCACCCCGCTGGCCGACCTCGGCCTGCCCCTGCTGCGCTTCGGTCCGCTCAAGCTAGGTGCCATGGGGCTGATCGAGCTGCTGCGGCGCAGCGGCACCGACCTGGGTCGCGACGCCGAGGAGCTCTCGCAGGTGCTCGACGCCCTGCCCGACGTCGCCGCGCGCGGCGCCTTCTCCCGCACGCTCCAGTCGGTGGTCGACTGGCGGGGCCAGGTGGTCACCATGCTCGACCGGTCGTACCTCACCGAGGCCATGCCGGTGCTCGTCGTGTGGGGCGCCCACGATGCGGTCATCCCGGTCGCTCACGCCCAGGTGGCCCACGACGCCATGCCGGGCAGCCGCCTCGAGATCTTCCCCGACGCCGGGCACTTCCCCCACCACCAGGACCCCGAGCGCTTCCTCGAGCTCCTGCTCGACTTCGTCGACGGCAGCGACGCCATGCGCTTCGAGCGCGACCGGTGGCGGCGGCTCCTGCGCGACGGACGAGACGGCGCCAACCGGGTCCAGTGGCCCACCGCCCCCGACGACGGGCAGGGCGTGCCGTCGCTCGACGACCTCGCCCACGGCCACGGCAACGTCGTGGCCGTCCCCTCCTGACGGCCGAGCGGGTCGCCGGGCGTCAGCGCTCGGGCTCGGCCACCGTCGGCTTCGGGGCGCGGACCACCGCGCCCGCCGGGATGTCGTGGCTGACCACTGCGTTGGCGCCCACCAGGGCGCCCGCGCCGACCCGCACCGGGCCCACCACGACCGCGCCGGCTCCCAGCTCGACGCCGTCGCCGATCACGGGGCAGGCGGTGGTGTCGCCGGGACCGCGCCGGATGTTGCCGATGGTGACGTTGTGGCGCAGCATCACGTTCGCGCCGAGGACGGTGCCGGTGTTCACCACCAGGCCTTGGCCGTGGCGGATCCGCAGGCCGGGCCCGGCCACCACCTGCGGCGGCAGCTCGACGCCGAGGGTCCACTCGACGATCACCCGGTAGGCCACCTGGATCGGGATGGCGGCGAGGCGCATCGGGACCGAGCGCCGCCCGGCGTGGCGGGCGCTCGACGCCAGGCGGTAGGCCACCACGAGCAGCAGGCCCTTGGGGTCGTGGCGGTTGGCGGCCACGTCG
>JAGQSL010000273.1 GCA_020439525.1 Acidimicrobiales bacterium
TGCCGCCGAGCCAGCGCTCGTTCACGTAGGGCATGCCGCACTTCTCGGCGTAGCTCTGGATGGGGTCCTGGGCCTGCTTCTTGGTGCCCACGAACAGCACCGAGCCGCCGTCGGCGACGGTGTCGCGCACGAACGTGTAGGCGGTCTCGAGGCGCTGCAGGGTCTGCTGCAGGTCGATGATGTAGATGCCGTTGCGCTCGCCGAAGATGAAGCGCTTCATCTTCGGGTTCCAGCGCCGGGTCTGGTGGCCGAAGTGGACTCGGGCCTCCAGCAGCTGCTTCATGGTCACGAC
This sequence comes from Acidimicrobiales bacterium, assembly GCA_020439525.1. GTDB lineage: Bacteria > Actinomycetota > Acidimicrobiia > Acidimicrobiales > Iamiaceae > Aquihabitans. The sequence continues at coordinate 293 of JAGQSL010000273.1, forward strand.
GGGTTCCGTCATGGCTGCTCCTCTCCAACGGTTGGCGATGCCCGCTCCCACGCACCTGCGAGCAGGCGACCGTTGGTGGGGAGGGGCGGGTCTGGACGCGGACCACCGGGCGGTGGACCGACCGACGAGGCTAGCCGCGCTCCCCCACCCCTCCCAAGCTGCGGGGACGCGTCGGGGTCGCACTCACCAGGCCAGCATCGCGATCGACCCGACGAGCGACCGCCGCACGACCGAGGTGCCCCGCGGCGACGGCGACGATGATGGCGACGGCGACGGCGACGGCGGTGGGCCCGAGCGCGGAACGAGCCGGACGTGGCCACCGCCGGCCACGGTGCCCCACAGCGTGGCCGGGTCGAGGTAGGCGTCGCCGCGCCGGACCCCGAGGTGGACCCGCTCGGCCGCGATGGCGACCGGTGCACCGGCGAGCACGGTCGCGCCCACCGCCACGGACACCGCGGCCACGCCGGTGAGCGACGAGCGCAGCCCGTCGGGGTGCACGATGCTCACCACCAGGCGCCCGGCCACCGGACCGGCGAAGGCGACCACCCCGGGCCCGATCGCCACGAGCACGGATCCGGGATCGGTCCGGTACTCGATGCCCCGGTTCCCGGCGAGCCACGGCTGGGGCGGGGGCCGGAACGGATCGAGGACGGCGCCGTCGGTGGGCGGCTGGTACGTCCGCCCGGCAGGGGTCGGCTCGGCGGACGCGCCTGGCACCGCGCCCACCAAGAGGGCGACGACCACGGCGATCGGGCTCGCCCAACGGGCGGCGCTCACCGCGCGCCTGCCGAGGCGCGCCGTTGCCCGCTCAGGCGGGCTCGCGCTGTGCGGCCTGGAGGCGGCTGCGCAGCTGGAGCACCGACTTGGTGTGGATCTGGCTGACCCGGCTCTCGGTCACGCCCAGCACCTCGCCGATCTGGGCGAGGGTCAGGTTCTCGAAGTAGTAGAGGGTGAGCACGATCTTCTCGCGCTCGGGCATCCGTTCGATGGCTTCGGCGAGCTGCTCGCGCAGCTCCACCTGCTCGAGCAGCGCACCCGGGCCGTCGCCGCGGTCGGGGATGGTGTCGCCGAGGGTGGTGGCGTCGGAGCGGTCGCCCAGCATCTCGTCGAGCGCCGCGACGCCGGTGAGCGAGAGCTGGCCGAGCACCTGCTGGAGCTGCGCCTCGGTCATCTCGAGCTCCTCGGCCAGCTCGGCCTCGGTGGGCGACCGCTTGAGCTCGGCCTCGAGCTTGGAGAACGCTCGCTCCACGGCCCGGCCCTTGGCGCGCACCGAGCGGGGCACCCAGTCGATCGAGCGGAGCTCGTCGAGGATGGCGCCCTTGATGCGGGAGATGGCGTAGGTCTCGAACTTGAAGCCGCGGCTGGGATCGAACTTCTCGATGGCATCGATCAGCCCGAAGATGCCGTAGGAGACGAGGTCGGCCTGCTCGACGTTGCCGGGCAGCCCGACGGCCACCCGGCCGGCCACGTACTTGACGAGCGGCGAGTAGTGCACGATCAGCGGGTCGCGCGTGGGGCGGCCGGGGGCCCGGTGGTACGCGTCCCAGAGCTCGGGGACCGGATCCGCGGCCATCAGCGGCGGCCTCGCTGGTCGCTACGCACGGGGATGGGTCCGATCGAAGACGTCGCGCAGACGCTCCCGGCTGACGTGCGTGTAGATCTGGGTGGTGGCCAGGTCCTCGTGGCCCAGCAGCTCCTGGACGCTGCGGAGGTCCGCTCCCCCATCGAGCAGGTGGGTGGCGAAGGTGTGGCGCAGGGCGTGCGGGTGGGTGGGCTCGGGTGCTCGCCGGTCGAGGAGGCGCCGCACGTCGCGTGGGGTGAGCGGGTTGCCGCGCAGGTTGGCGAACAGGAGGTCGCCCACCTTGCCCGCCGAGGCGAGCAGCGGCCGTCCATCGGCGAGGTAGGCGCGCACCGCGGCCACGGAGGGCTCGCTCATCGGCACGATCCGCTGCTTGGAGCCCTTGCCCCACACGCGCACCCGGGCCTCGGCCAGGTCGCAGTCGCCCACACGCAGGCCGCAGAGCTCGCTCACGCGCAGCCCGCTGCCGTAGAGCAGCTCGAGGCAGGCCTGGTCGCGCAGGAACCGGGCCCGGTCGACCGGATCGGCCGGGCCGTCGCGGCCCTCGTCGAGCGCCGCTCGGGCGGGGGGCGCGTCGAGCAGCTGGTGGAGCTGGTCGTCGTGGAGCACCGCGGGGAGCCGGCCGGTGCCCCGGGGCGCGTGGAGCCCGATCGTGGGATCGACGGCGAGGCGCCCGGAGCGCACCTGCCAACCGAAGTAGCGACGCAGCGAGGACGCTCGACGGGCGAGCGTCCGCGGGGCCACGGGACGCTCGGCGAGGTGCACGAGGTAGCGGCGGAGCGTGCGGCGATCGACCGAGCTCGGCCCCTCGATGCCGGCCTGCTCGGCCCAGGTCGTGAAGTCGTGCAGGTCGGACCGGTAGGCGCTCACGGTGGCGGGCGCGGACCCGGTGAGGGACGCAACGAACCCATCGACCTCCCAGCTCACGCCCCCACCGTACCGGCCGAACGACGTTCGTGGTCGGAGGAACGCGGATCGTGCGCATCACCGGCCGGCGCCGTTCGCCCCGCGAGCGCGCGGCTCGTACCAGCTCCCGGACCGCACGATCCGGCCCCGCAGCTCGAGCGCGAGCACCACCTCGGAGACGCTCGCCAGGGTCCAGCCGGTGGCGCGCACGAGCTCCGAGAGGCTCGCCGGGCCGGCGCCCAAGGCGTCGAGCACCGTCCTCGCACGGGCATCGTCGACGCCGTCGTCGCCCTCGTCTGACCGATCGACCCCGCGCTCGGCGGGGGCCACGCCGCCGGCGCCGACGGCCACCCGGACGTCCTCGGCGTCGCGCACCGGGACCGCGCCGTCGCAGATGAGGTCGAGCGTCCCCGCCGACGCAGGTGAGGTGGGGTGGCCGGGCACCGCAAGCACGGGAACGTCGCGCGCGAGCGCCTCCCCGACGGTGAGCATCGAGCCGCCCGCCGAGCGGGACTCGACCACCACCAGCGCATCGGCGAGCCCGGCGATGATCCGGTTGCGGGCGGGGAAGCGCCACCGGGTGGGTGCCACCCCGATCGGCACCTCGCTGATCACCGCCCCCCGGTGGGCGACCTGTTGGTGGAGGCGAGCGTGGCGCCGTGGGTACCGCCGGTCGAGCCCGGCAGCCACCACCGCGACCGGCGGCGCCGTCCGCCGACCTCGGTCGAAGGCGTCCACCACGGCGCGGTGGGCGGCGCCATCGATCCCGAGCGCGAGGCCCGACACGATGGCGATGTCAGTCGACGAGAGCTCCTCCGCCAGCGACGCCGCGGTGTCGCAACCGAGGCGCGTGGCGTTGCGCGTGCCGACGATGGCGACGCTGCGACCTTCGAGGCCGGCGAGCGAACCGTCGACGAAGAGGAGCGCCGGGGGCGCCGGGTCGTCGTCCAACCGGTCCGGGTAGGCCGCGTCGCCCCGCACCAGGACCTCGATGCCGAGCTGGCGATGGCGATCGAGGAACGCGCCTGCATCGATCGGTGCGGCGGCCGCGTGGACCTCCGCCAGCCCGAGGTGGCCCGGGCGTCCGGCGACCGCGGCGGCGATCATCGGGTGCTGGTCGCCTCGGCCCCGGTGCACGAGCGACCACGCGTGCTCGGCATCGCCCCGCTCCTGGAGGGCGAGCAGGGTGGCTGGCCCGATGGCCGGGAGCGCCGCCAGCGCGACGAGCGCCGCACGCTCCTGTCGGCCGGTGCTCATGCGACGACGCCGGCGCCGAGGCGCACCTCGGCCCGCAGCTGGAGGGCGGCGCTGATGTGGGCCACGGCCAGATCCCCCTCGTCGCCGGCGAGGTCGGCCACCGTCCGGGCCACCCGGCGCACGCGATCGAGACCGCGGGCCGTCAGCCGCCCGGTCTCGAGCGCGCTGCGCAGGAGCGGCTCGGCGGAGGGGTCGATCGCCGCATGTCGATCGAGCGCGGCGTTGCGCAGCTCGGCGTTGCACCGCACCCCTCGGCGCTGCGCTCGCGCCCGCACGGCACGGACCCGTGCGGCGACCGCGCTGGTCGGTTCGCCCGGTTCGCCACCGAGCAGGTCGTCCACGATCGGTCGGTGCACGTCGACACGGAGGTCGAAGCGGTCGAGCAGCGGTCCCGAGAGCCGACGCTGGTAGCGGGCGAGGGCCCCGTCCGGGCAGCTGCAGGCGCCCGGGCGGCCCGCCTCGCCGCAGGGGCACGGGTTCATCGCAGCCACCAGGAGGAAGCGGGCCGGCAGGTCGGCGGCGAACCGGGCGCGCCGCACGCGGATCGTGCCGTCCTCGAGCGGTTGACGGAGGGCATCGAGCGACGACGGCGCGAACTCGGAGAGCTCGTCGAGGAAGAGGACGCCTCCCGATGCGAGGGAGACCTCGCCGGGCCGCATGGCGTCGCTGCCGCCGCCGACGAGCGACGTGAGCGTTGCCGTGTGGTGCGGCGCCCGGAACGGGGGCCGACGGATGAGGCCGCCCGACAGCTTCCGACCCGCCGCCGAGTGGATGCGCGACACCGTCATGGCCTCGTCGCGCGCCAGCGGTGGGAGCAGCCCGGGCAGCCGCTCCGCCAGCATCGTCTTGCCGGCGCCAGGCGGCCCCACCATCAGGAGGTGGTGGCCCCCGGCCGCGGCGATCTCGAGCGCGGCACGCACCACCGGCTGGCCGCGCACGTCGGCCAGGTCGGGCGGCGGCGGCTCCTCCGCGGCGGGGTGGGGCAGGTCGTGATCGGGCCAGGGCGCATCGGCTCGGAGGGCGGCCACCAGCTCCGAGAGGGTCCGCACGGCCCGGATGGTGCGCCCGTCGACCAGCGCGGCATCGGCCGCGCTGGCCACCGGTACGACCACCTGGGGTGCCGCGACCGCGTCGACCAGCGGCACCGTGCCGGCGACGGCGCGCACCGTCCCGTCGAGGCCCAGCTCGCCCAAGAACCCCAAGTCCGCGACCGCCCGAGCGGGGACCTCCTCCGCGGCCGCGAGGACGCCGATCGCGATCGCCAGGTCGAGCCCGCTCCCCACCTTCCGGGTGGACGACGGGGCGAGGTTCACGGTGATCTTCCGGTCGGGCCAGGACAGCTGGGAGGCGAGGACCGCGGCGCGCACCCGGTCGCGCGCCTCGCGGCACGAGGCGTCGGGGAGCCCGACGATGGTGAGCCCGGGGAGCCCCCGCCCCACGTGCACCTCGACCGAGACGGGACGGCCGTCGACGCCGACGACGACGGCGGAAGGGATGCTGGCGTACACCGCGCACTCCTTGCGCTCGACGAGCGCGGAGGGGATCGGGGTGGGACGCCGTGTCGCCGGCGAGCGAGCGGGGCCGAGGCCGAGGCGCTGCGAGGCAGCAACGGCACCCTATCGATGGGGTCCGACACCGGCCACCGGATGCGACCCATCTGGCGCAGGGGACCTCCGGCTCAGCGCCCTCGGTACGTGGGCGTCCGCTTCTGCAGGAACGCCTGGATCGCCTCGGCGGTGTCCTTCGTCCCGAAGTTGACGGTCTGGGCTGCCGCCTCGGCTTCCAGCGCCTGGGCGAGCGACATCTCGCTCGACGCGTCGAGCATCGCCTTGGTCTGGGCCAGGGCGATCGGCGGCCCGGCGGCGAGCTGGGCCGCCCACGCGCCCACCGCCGAGTCGAGCTCGCCGACCGGGACCACCTTGTTCACCAGGCCGATGCGCTGCGCCTCGGCGGCATCGACGATGTCGGCCAGCAGCGCCAGCTCCTTGGCCTTGCCCAGCCCCACCCGCCGGGGCAGCAGCCAGGAGCCGCCGTAGTCGATCGACAGCGCCCGCCGGGCGAAGATCTCGCTGAAGCGGGCTCGGTCCGAGGCCACGATCAGGTCGCACCCGAGGGCCAGGTTGAGCCCGGCCCCGGCCGCGATCCCGTCGACCCGGGCGATGGTCGGCTTCGACAGGGCGTGCAGGGCGAGCGGCCCCTCGTTGAGGTAGCGCATGTAGGCGGTGGCGTGGACCTTGGGACCGTCGCTCAGGTCGGCGCCCGAGCAGAAGTCGTCGCCCTCGCCCGTGACCACCACCGCCCGCACGGTGTCGTCGTGGGCCATCCAGCGGAACGCCTCGGTCAGCTCGCCCCACATCGGCGGGGTGATGGCGTTCTTGCGGCGGGGGTTCGAGAGCGTCAGCGTGGCCACGCCCTCGTCGAGGGCGAGCCGGACGCCCTCGGTGTCGTCGGGGCGGGGCGGGAGGTGCACGTCGGGGACCCTAGGTGGGGCGCTCGGCGGGCGCGGCCGTAGGGTTGGGGCATGGGCTTCAACCCGCACCGCAAGATGGCCAAGACCCCGGCCGACTACGCCATGGTCGTCGGGGCCGTCGTGGTGTGCGCGCTGCTGCTCGCCTGGGCGTTCCTCGGCTGATGTGGCCCTGGGCCGACGACGAGGTCGAGGTCCGGCGGGTCCAGCCCTACGAGGCCACCAAGCGCTACGTGTGCCCCGGGTGCCAGCAGGACATCCCGCCCGGCACCGGTCACCGGGTGGCGGTGCCGATCGCCGCCCCCGACGAGCGCCGCCACTGGCACCACGGCTGCTGGGAGCACCGGGCGAAGCGCCGCCCCACCGGTCGCCGCCGCTGACCCCGGCCGAGCTGGGTCGGCCCCGCGACGCCGCAGGCGTGCGCTCGCGTCGACCCCGCCCCGTCGCTGTGCACTTCTCCGCACCAGGTGCGCAAACGTGCACACCCCCACCCCGAAACCCGACGACCCGCCCCGTCGCTGTGCACTTCTCCGCACCAGGTGCGCAAACGTGCACACCCCTACGGGCCGGGGAGGTGGCGCGGTCCCCCCTCGCCAGGCGCGAGCGGTCGGGCGCTAGAAGGCGCCCTCGATCACGCAGACCTCGCGCGGCAGCACCGCCGCCACGTCGAAGCGGACCACGTCGGGGCGGAAGGGCACCTCGCCCTCGGCGAGCCACCGGGCTGCGAGGCCCCGGATGCGACGCTGCTTGGCCAGCGTCACCGCCTCGGCCGGGTGGCCGTAGGCCAGCGACGACCGGGTCTTCACCTCGCAGACGACGAGGGTGCGGCCGTGAGCGACGATCAGGTCGAGCTCGCCGTCGCGGCAGCGCCAGTTGCGGGCCACCACCTCGTAGCCGTGCGCGACGTACCACTGTGCCGCCCGCTCCTCCCCCGCCGCGCCCAGCCGCTGCCGGCCTCGCGTCACAGGTCGAGGTCGTGCGGGGGGAGCTCCTCGATGTTCACGTCCTTGAACGTGACGACCCGGACCGACGGCACGAAGCGCATCGGCGTCTGCCGGTACATGTCCCAGACCCAGGCGTCGCGCAGCACGAGCTCCACCCAGGTGCGCCCGCCCTCGGTGTGCACGGTGTGCTCGACGGCGTTGGCGAGGTAGAAGCGGCGCTCGGTCTCCACCACGAACCGGAACGTCGGCGCGACGTCGCGGTACTCCTGGAAGAGCTGGTGCTCGATCTCCGCCTCGTACTGCTCGAGATCGTCGGCGCTCATGGGCGACACCTCTCGTCCCGCCGGCGCGGGCCTGGTCGGATCACGCGAGCCATCGTACGCACGGGGCTCGGCGTTGCGGCCGGACGCTCAGGCCCGGCGAGGCGCGATCAGAACTCGCGCTTCTCCTTGACCTTGGCGGCCTTCCCGATGCGGTCGCGCAGGTAGTAGAGCTTCGCCCGGCGCACGTCGCCCCGGGTGAAGACCTCGATCTTGTCGATGATCGGGGAGTGCACCGGGAAGGTGCGCTCGACGCCGACGCCGTAGGAGAGCTTGCGGACCGTGAAGGTCTCCTGCACGCCTCCGCCCTGGCGGCGGATGACGACGCCCTGGAAGACCTGGACGCGCTGCTTGTTGCCCTCGACCACCCGCACGTGCACCTTCAGCGTGTCGCCGGGCGCGAAGTCCGGGATGTCGGTGCGGAGGCTGGCCTGATCGATGAGGTCGGTGCGGTTCATGCGACTGGTGTCCTGAGAGCGAGAGCGTGGAGCGGCGCGTGGAGGTGCGCTCGCAGCGGAGGGCAACGCTACCCGTCCAGGGGTGGACGGAGCCAACCGGCCCCGTCCACGCCCGGATCAGGCCGGGGCCAGGGCGTCGACGCCCAGCGGCCCGTCGTCGACCTCGCCGGCGGGCGCCGACGCCCGGGCGGGCAGGGCGGCGAAGGCGACGGCCGAGCCGACCAGCGTGGCCAGGGCCGCAACCCGGCAACCCAGCGCCATGCCGTGGAGGAAGGCGTCCGAAGCCGCCTCGAGGATCGCGGGGCGGGCGAACGCCGGCGCCCGGTTGGCCACCTCGACCGCGGCGACCACCGACTCCTCGGCGATGCGCACCGGCTCGGCGGGCACGCCAAGGGCCGTGAGCTTGTCCACGATCTGGGGCCCGTAGAGCGAGGAGAACGCCGAGCCGACCACGGCGACGCCGAGCGTGCCGCCGATCTCCCGGGTGGTGTCGTTGACCGCCGAGCCGACGCCGGCCTTGGCCTTGGGCAGCGACCCCATGATCGACTCGGTGGCCGGTGCCGTCGTGAGGGCCAGGCCCCCGGCCATGAAGATCATCTGGGGCACGATCACCGCCCAGTAAGAGGTGTCGGCGGTGAGGAAGCTGGCCCAGAAGAAGCCGACGCTCATCGACGCCAGCCCCAGCCCGACGATGCGCTTGGTGCCGAACCGCAGGGCGAGGCGGGCCGAGACCGGCGAGATGATCGCGGCGGTGATGGCGAAGGGCAGCGTGTGCACGCCCGCCGAGAGGGTGTCGTAACCCCGGACCACCTGGAAGTACTGGGTGACCAGGAAGATGAACCCGAAGAGGCCGAAGAAGGCGGTGGCCACGGCGAGGCTGGCGGCCGAGAAGCGGGCGTTGCGGAAGACGGTGACGTCGAGCATCGGGTGCTCGACGCGCGCCTCGTGGCGGACGAAGGCGGCGAGGAGGGCGGCGACGACCACGAACCCGCCGATCGTCTGGGCCGAGCCCCACCCGGCCTTGGGTGCCTCGATGACCGTCCACACGAGCAGGGTGATGGTCGCGATGGAGGCGGCGATGCCCACCAGGTCCCACCGCCCGGCGGCCTCGTCGCGCGAGGTGGGCACCAGGCGGCGCCCGAGGACGAGCGCGGTGGCCACGATCGGGAGGTTGACCAGGAAGATCGAGCCCCACGAGAAGTGCTCGAGCAGGAAGCCGCCCGAGATCGGCCCGAGGGCGACGGCCAGGCCGGTCACGCCCGACCAGGCGCCGATGGCCTTCGCCCGCTCGACGGGATCGGTGAACACGTTGGTGAGGATGGCGAGGGTGGCCGGGAACACCAGGGCGGCGCCGATGCCCATGGCGGCCCGGGCGGCGATGAGCTGGGTGGCCGTGCTGGCCAGCGAGGCCGCCAGCGACGTCAGCGCGAACAGCACCAGGCCCACCTGGAGGGTGCCCTTGCGGCCGCGGCGGTCGCCGAGCGAGCCGGCGGCCAGCAGCAGGCCGGCGAAGACGAGGGAGTAGGCGTCGACGATCCACTGGAGCTGGCTCGTGCTCGCCTCGAGCTCCCGGGCGAACGTCGGCAGGGCCACGTTCACGATCGTGTTGTCGACCACCACGAGGAAGACGCTCAGGCAGAGCACGCCCAAGATCGCCCATCGTCGGGGGTCGGGTGCGGTGGTCGTAGGTTCGGGGGTGGTCGCCATCGTGCTGCCCTCCACTTGTAGATCAGTGTTCCACTGTTGTAGAACAGCGTTATGGAGCTCGTCAACGTGACGAAGCGCACACCCACCACCCGCACCCCCACGGCCGAGGTCGAGGCCGCCGTGCTCGACGCCGCCGAGCGCCTCGTCGCCGGCGCCGGGCCCGGCGCGCTCAGCATCCGCACCCTGGCCAAGGAGGCCGGGGTGGCGCCGATGTCGATCTACAACCGCTTCGGCGACAAGGAGGGCGTGCTGCGGGCGCTCTTCGTCCGGGGCTTCCGGGAGCTGCTGGCCCACATCGCACCGCCGGAGCTCGCCGGGCCGGTGACCTCGGCCGCCGAGGCCCGCGATCGCCTGCGGGCGTCGTGCCGGGCGTACCGCACCTTCGCCCACCACTCCCCCGGCACGTACTCGCTGATGTTCGAGCAGGGCCACGACGACGTCGAGCCCGACGACGAGGCCATGGACCAGGCGGCCGCGGCGTTCCTCGCCCTCGTCGGCCACATCGAGGCAGCGCAGGCGGTCGGGGCCATCGTCGAGGGGAGCTCGGCCGAGCTGGCCCAGCGCGCGTGGGCGTGCATCCACGGCGCGGTCTCGCTCGAGCTGCGCCAGATCTGCTTCGTGAGCGACACCGATGCCCACTACGACGCCGTGGTCGAGACGGTCCTCGCGGGGCTCTCCCCCGACGCGGGCGTGGTCGGCATCGACGGCCCCCTCGTGCGGCCCAAGTCGGGCGTGCCGCTCGCTGTGCCACGCTGAGCGCCGTGCGCATCGACGTCTTCACGATCTTCCCCGATCTGGTCGAGGGCTACGCGTCGCGCTCGCTGCTCGGCAAGGCGCAGGAGCGGGGCCTGCTCGACGTGCGGGCCCACGACCTGCGCTCGGAGACCCAGGACCCGCACCGCTCGGTCGACGACGCCCCGTTCGGCGGCGGCGCCGGGATGGTGCTGATGCCCGAGCCGATCTTCGCCGCCGTCGAAGCGGTCGATCCGCCCCGGCCCTTGTTCTTCCTCGGCCCCGGCGGGCGGCGCCTGGATCAAGCCCTGGCCCGGGAGCTCGCCGCCTCCGACGGCTTCAGCCTCCTGTGCGGCCGCTACGAGGGGGTCGACCACCGGGTCATGGAGCACCTGGTCGACGGGGAGATCTCGATCGGCGACTACGTGCTCGCCGGAGGCGAGGTCGCCGCGCTCGTGGTGATCGAGGCGGT
>JAGQSL010000274.1 GCA_020439525.1 Acidimicrobiales bacterium
CCGCCGCCCCCGACGAGCCCGGCCGGGTGCGACTGCTCGCGGCCGACGTCGGCCTCGATCTGGCCGTCGATCCCTCGGCGGCGCCGACGCCCGGTCCCGGCGCCCTGCTGGCCCACGCCGTGGCCGCCGGGCTCGAGGGCGCCGGTCTCGCCGAGGGGGTGCAGGTCGACGTCGAGGTCCGCTCGGGCGTCCCGGCCGGCGCCTCGCTCGGGACCTCCGCCACGGTGCTCGTCGCCCTCGTCGGCGTCCTCGACGGGCTGGTGGCCGTCGTGGCTCGCCGACCCCCGCTCGACCCGAGCGTCCTCGCCCGGCTCGCCCACGAGGTGGAGACCGTGCGGGCCGGACGGGAGGCCGGGGTGCAGGACCAGTGGGCGGCGGCGCTGGGCGGGGCCGGCGTGCTGGCCATCGGTCCCTACCCCGAGGTGCGCCACCGGCCGATCGAGGTGCCGCCGCGCGCCTCGGTCGAGCTGGGCGAGCGGCTCGTGACGGTGGTGTTCGGGCCCCACGACTCCTCGGCGGTCCACCGCCAGGTGATCGACGCGCTGGTCACCTGCAGCGGGGTCGAGCACCACCACGCGCGTGAAGCCCTCAAGGCGCTCTCGCGGCTCGCGGGCGACGCCGCCGACGCGCTCGGCGACGGCGACCTCGACCGCTGGGGCGAGGTGCTGCGACGGTCGGTGGAGGCGCAGGCCGCGCTGCACCCCGACCTGGTGGGGGCGCCGCACCGCCGTGCGATCGAGGTGGCCCGCTCGCACGGCGCCGCCGGGTGGAAGGTCAACGGAGCCGGTGGAGACGGCGGGTCGCTCACGGTGCTCGCCGACGCGGCGGCCGGTGCGGCCGACGCCCTGGCGGACGCGCTCGGCGCCGCCGATCCCACCTGGGCGGTCCTCCGCCTCCGCCCCGCACCCGGCCTCGCCGTCGCCCACCTGGTCTGAGCGCCGTTCGGTGCTCGTTCGGTGCGCTGGTGGCGCGGGTTCGGGGTGGAGAACGGGCGGCGCGGGCGGAGGGGCTCAGCCTTCGGCGAGGATGGCGGCTTCGCGCTCGGCCGACACGGCCCGGACGAGCTCGACGATCTCGGGAGCGGCCTTGCTGGGGGCACCCGAGTCGAACGGGGGCTGGGGGTCGTACTCGATGCCCAGCTGAACGGCCTGGGCCACCTCGTCGCCCCACAGCTCGGCGGCGAGGGCGAGGGCCAGGTCGATGCCGGCGGAGACCCCCGCCGCGGTCCAGACCTTGCCCTGGCGCACCACCCGCTGCTCGGTGGGTCGGGCGCCGTAGCGGGCCAGCTCGTCGTAGGCCGACCAGTGCGTGGTGGCGTCGAGCCCGTCGAGGATCCCGGCCGCGCCCAGCAGCAGGGCGCCGGTGCACACCGACGTGGTGAAGGTCGTGGTGGCGTGGGTGCGGGCCAGCCAGTCGACGATCGGCGCTCGCTCGCGCGCCAGGCGACGGGTCACGAACCCGCCCGGCACGAGGGTCACGTCGGGCGCGGCGACCTCGTCGAAGGTGTGCTCGACGTGGAGGTGGAGCAGGCCGTTGTCGTCGGAGAGGCGCCCGGCGCGCTCGGCGCAGAGCACGACGTCGACGCCGGGCACCTGCGTGAGCACCTGGTAGGGGCCGATGGCGTCGAGTGCGGTCAGCTCGGGGTAGAGGCCGATGGCGATCTGCACGGTGGGGTCTCCTGGGTCAGGCGGGCCGGCGGGCGAAGTGCTGCCGGTAGCGGTCGGGGGTGGTGCCGGTGCGCCGGGCGAACGCGCGGTGGAGCGTCTCGGCGTGGCGCAGCCCGACGTGGCGGGCGATGGTGGCGATCGTGTCGTCGGTGGTCTCGAGGAGCCGCTTCGCCGCCTCGACCCGCAGCTCCTCGACGTGGGCGGCGGGCGTCGTGCCCGTCTCGGCCCGGAACGCACGGGCGAACGAGCGGGGGCTGAGGTGGGCCCGCTCGGCGAGGCGGGCGACGGTGAGGTCCTCGTGGAGGTGGTCGGGCAACCAGCGCTGCACGGCCACGATCGCCGGGGTCCGGGCGGCCTGGGCGCGCAGCTGGGCCGAGAACTGGGCTTGGCCGCCGGGGCGACGGGCGAAGACCACGAGCCAGGCGGCGACCTCTTGGGCCAGCTCGGGCCCGTGGTCGTCCTCGACGAGGGCGAGGGCGAGGTCGATGCCGGCGGTGACCCCCGCGGAGGTCCAGCGGTCGCCGTCGCGCACGTAGATCTGGTCGGGCTCGACGGTGGCGTGGGGCGCGACCTCGGCGAGCAGCTCGCAGGAGCCCCAGTGGGTGGTGGCCCGGCGCCCGTCGAGCAGGCCGGCGGCGCCGAGCACGAGCGCACCGGTGCACACCGACGTGGTGCGGCGGGCGAGGCCGGCGAGCCGGCGGACCTGGGCGAGCGACGGCTCGTCGGCCAGCACGGCCCGCGTGCCGTAGCCCCCCACGACCACGAGCGTGTCGAGCGCGGCGAGGTCGGCGACGTCGAGGTCGGCGGCGACGGTGACCCCGGAGGTCGAGCGCACCGGGGCGCCGGCGGGCGTGGCGACGAGGCACGAGTAGCGCCCTCGGCCCTCGAGCCGATCGGCCGCGTCGAACACCTCGAGCGGCCCGGCCAGATCGAGCAGCTGGAACCCATCGAAGGCCACGAAGGCGATGTCGGCGGCGGTCACGTCGTCAGTGTGGGCGCTGATCGCCGTGGCAGCAATGCCTGGTTCCTGACGATCTCGGCCACGGCCGAGCGCGGCGCATCTCGGTGGGGGAGGGCCTCGGGGCCTGCCATGCTGTGCGGCCATGGCACCGCACACGTGGGACGAACGGCACGGCTGGTCCGGGATCCTCGGGACCCTCACGGCGGGCGGCGACCTCGACCGCGAGGCCGCCGCGGCCGCCATGGGCGAGATCCTCGAGGGCAACGCCACGCCCTCGCAGATCGCCGGGTTCATCGTGGCGCTGCGGATGAAGGGCGAGACCGCGGACGAGCTCACCGGCCTGGTGAGCGCCATGCTCGAGCGAGCCGTCCCCGTCGTGCTCGCCGAGCCCGAGGGCGTGATCGACCTGGTGGGCACCGGCGGCGATCGCAGCCACTCGATCAACGTCTCCACCCTCGCCGCCTTCACCGTCGCCGGCGCGGGCGGGCGGGTGTGCAAGCACGGCAACCGGGCCGCCTCGTCGGCCTGCGGCACCGCCGACCTGCTCGAGGCGCTCGGCGTGGCCTTCGACCTCGGCCCCGCCGGGGTGGCCCGCTGCGTCGAAGAGGCGGGGATGGGCTTCTGCTTCGCCCCCCGCTACCACGGCGCCATGCGCCACGCCGGCCCCACCCGCAAGGAGCTCGGCGTGCCCACGGTGTTCAACTTCCTCGGGCCGCTGGCCAACCCGGCGCGGGTCCGCCGCCAGGTGACCGGCGTCGCCGACGGGGCCATGGCCGCCCGGATGGTGGGGGTGCTGCAGGCCAACGGCGCCGAGCGGGCGATGGTGGTCTACGGCCTCGATGGGCTCGACGAGCTCACCACCACGGCGGCATCGGTGGTGCACGAGCTGCGCGACGGCGAGGTCCGCACGTTCGAGGTCGATCCGCTCGACCTGGGCATCGCCCGGGCCTCGCTCGACGACCTGCGCGGCGGCGACGCCGCCACCAACGCGAGCCTCGCCCGAGCCGTGCTCGCCGGCGAGGACGGGCCCCACGCCGACATCGTCGCCCTCAACGCGGCGGCCGGCCTCGTGGTGGGCGGCCTGGCCGACGACCTGCCGGCCGGGCTCTCGCTCGCGCGGGCCGCGCTCGCCGACGGGCGGGCGGCCGCGGCGCTCGATCGCCTGGTGACCACCTCGCAGGCGGCGGCCGGCGAGGCCGGCTGAGGGCGGCCTCCGGGGCTACTCGGCGCCGAGGTCCCAGAGGGCGTCGAGGTCCTGGCGGGAGAACGCCTGGAAGGCGACCATCGTCCGGGTCTCGACGATCCCCGGCAGCTGGGCCACGTGGCGGGTGACCACGTCGGCGAGGTCGTCGTGGCGAGCGACGCGCACGATCCCCACGAGGTCCACGTCGCCGGCCACGGAGTACACCTCGGCGATGCCGTCGACGGCGGCGAGCGCCTCGGCGAGGTCGGCCACCCTCGACGGCTCGGCCCGGATGAGCAGGAAGGCGTGCACCATGGGCCGACCCTACCGCCGGCGCCCCGGGGTGGGGGCGGGCCGTCGCGCTAGCGGCCGCCCGTGGCGAGCCCCGCCCGGGGGGTGGTGGCGAGGCCGTTGCGCTCGTCGATCTCGAGCAGCTCCCGGTGGGCTTGCGCCAGGTGGTCGAGGCGGGCGGCGAGCGCCGCGGTGCCCTCGAGCTCGGTGGCGAGCACCGGTGGGGCGAGCACGGCCGCGCTCAGCTCGGCGAGCTGGCGCGACGTGGCCTCGAGCTCCGCGGTGGCGGCGTGGAGCTGCCCGAGCGGTCGGCGCCGCGCCGCCGGGGCGAGGAGCGCGACCCGGGCCAGCTGGGCGTCGAGCTCCACGGCCCGGGCGCGCAGCGACGTGGCCAGCTCGACGAGCGGGGGCGGCTCGGGGGCCCGGCGGGCGAACCGGCGGACCGGCCGGTGCTCGGCGGCGACCCGCTCGCTCAGGCGCCCGACGCGCGCCAGGCGCCGGTGCAGGCGCGCCGGCGTTCGAGGGTCGGCCAGCCAGGTGAGCGGGGCGGGCGTGTCCACCCGGGGATCGACCCGGTGGTGGCGGTGGACGCGGCTGCGGACGAGCAGGGCGACGAGGCAGCAGCACACGATCACCGCACCGGTGGTGCTGAGGAGCGCGAGCAGGAACCACCTCACCGACGCGAGGCTACCGGCGGCTCGAAGGAGGGCAACGGCGGGCCGGCGGGCGTGAGGGCGAGGGCGGCGTCGGCCTCCAGGATCCGGATGCGGTGGCCCTGGCGATCGAGCCACTGGGCCACGCAGGCCAGCTCGTCGGCCAGGGCCTTCGGCAGCGGCGCGCCCGGGGTGGTGGCATCGCCGGGCGCCGGAGCGTGGAGGTGGTCGGGTGCCGCCGGGTCGAGGTCGAGGGGGAGGGGCTCGGCGCGGATCCCGTGCTTGGTGAGGGTCCAGGTGCTGACCAGCCGGCCGCGCAGCAGCTCGGCGCGGGACCGCCCGTCGATCTCGACCACGACGCGCCCGGCGCGGCGCAGGGCGTCGAAGCGCTGCTGGCGGCGCAGGGCGGCGGCCAGGGCGGCCCCGCGGTCGCGCAGGTCGGCGGCCTCCTCGAACCGCTCGGCCGCGGCCAGGGCGTGCATCTTCGCCTCGATGGGCCCGAGCAGCAGCTGGGGCTCGTGCAGCAGGCCTCGGCGCACGGTGTCGACCAGCTGGGCGTAGGCCGCTTCGGAGATGGCGCCGGCGCAGGGGCAGGTGGCGACGCCGAGCTGCGCGGGGGCGCAGGGCCCGCTGCGGGCGAGCGCGCCCCGACCGCTCGGGGCCGCGGTGCAGCGGCGCAGCGGCACCGCGGTCTCGATGGCCTCGGCGACCCGCTTGGCCGCCTTCGACGACGACAGCGGGCCGAGGTAGAGGGCGCCGTCGTCGCGGATGGCCTTCACCACCGACAGGCGGGGGAACGGCTCGTCGGTGAGCTTCAGGTAGGCGTAGCGGCGCCAGGTGGTGGCCTGGCGGTTGAACCGGGGTTCGAGCCGGTGGATGAGGCGCACCTCGAGCACGGCGGCCTCGAGGGGGCTCGGGCACACGACGTGGTCGATCCGCTCGACCTCGCGCAGCAGTTGGCCGACCTTCCGGCGATCGTCGGAGGAGAAGTACGAGCGGACGCGCGAGCGGAGGTCGGTGGCCTTGCCGACGTAGAGCGTGCGGCCGCCCCCGTCGCGGAACAGGTACACGCCGGGCTTGCGGGGCAGGTGGTCGGTGAGCCGCAGCTTCCCGGCCTGGGGATGGCCCGCCATCTTGGGCAGCGCGGCGAGGTCGTCGAGGCCGCACACCCCGAAGCTCGCCGCCCGCTCGAGCAGCAGGTGCAGCAGATCGGCGGTGGCGAGCGCATCGTCGAGCGCCCGATGGCTGGGCTGGTGGGGGAGGCGCAGCCGGGTGGCGAGGGTGCCCAGCCGGCAGTTCGGCACCTCGTCGCGCAGCAGGCGGCGCGCCAGGCCGAGCGTGTCGACCACCCGGTTGGCCAGCGCGGGGCGCCCGGTGCGGTCGAGCGCGCCGTTGAGGTAGCCGAGGTCGTAGCGGACGTTGTGGCCGACGATCACGGCGTCGCCCAGGAACTCGAGGAACGTCGGCAGGACCTCGCGAGCCGTGGGCGCCCGCTCGACCATCGCCGTGGTGATCCCCGTCAGCACGGTGATGTGCCGCGGCACCGAGTGGCCGGGGTTCACGAAGGTGCGGAAGGTGCCCAGCTCCTCGCCCGCCCGCACCTTGACCGCACCGATCTCGGTGATCCCGCCATCGGCCGCGGTGCCCCCGGTGGTCTCGAGGTCGAGGACGCAGAAGGTGACCTCGTGGAGCGGGGTGCCGAGGTCGTCGAAGCTCCGCTGCATGGCCGGACGGTAGCGAACGCACGTTCCGCGAACAAGTGTTCGCCCGACGTCGCTCCGGTACGCTGGGCCGGTGCCTGCCGACGTCCGCTACCGCTGCACCTCGTGCGGCAACCTCACCCGCTTCGACGTGACCTCCACGCGCCGCACGCGCGCCTACCACCACTACACGGTGGGCGGCGAGCTCGCGGTGGAGGACGAGCAGATCCTCGGCGAATCCGTCGAGTCGGTCGAGTGCCGCTGGTGCGGGGCTGCCGGGCGCGTCGAGGTCCTCGACGGTGCCG
>JAGQSL010000275.1 GCA_020439525.1 Acidimicrobiales bacterium
CGCTGCGACGAGATGTCGCGCAGGGTGGACGACAGCTCGACGTGGACGCCCTGGTCGAGCAGGTCGCGCGCCAGGCGGTTGGTGACGGCGCTGTCGACGGCGCTGGCGGCGACGATCACGCTGGCGTTGGGGAACTCGTGGAGGATGCCCGGCAGCTCGGCCACCCCGCCCAGCAGGCGCACGCCGGGCACCGGTTCGCCCGAGGTCGCCTGGTCGTCGACGAAGCCGACCACCTGGTAGCCGAGCCACGGCTCGGCCTGGAGCATGGCGGCGATGTCGCGGCCCTCGGGGTTGGCCCCGGCGATCACGACGAAGCGCACCATCTGGCCGGCGGCGCGCAGGCGCAGGAAGACCCGTCGGGCGATCTCGCGCTCGGCGGTGACCACGACGATCGCCGTGACGCCGAGGAGGACGAGCCCGCCGCGGCTCGGCAGGATCCCGACCAGGTTGGCGGCGACCGCGACGGTCAGGGTCCCGAGGAGCGAGGCGTTGACGACCCGACGGAACTCGTCGATGCGGCGGCCGATGAAGCGGGTGTTGTAGAGGCGCTGGTTGGCGAAGATGGCGAGCCAGGCCGGGATGGTGGCCACGCTCGTCCACCAGAGCTGGTGGGCGGCGTCGAGCGGGCCCAGCCCCCATCGCTCCACCAGGATGGTGGCCACCGTGGTGAAGGTGATGACCGCGAGGGCGTCGGCGCCCATGAGCAGCAGCTTGGGCCGCAGGGCGCTGGCCGGTCGGGCCGGGCGGGGCCCGTCGCGGCGCACGCGACCGCCCACGGTGGTCTTCGGCGCGTCGAGGAGACCGGCGCCGAGAGCATCGTGCGCAGCGGACCGCTCAAGCATCGTCACGTAGCGTAGTCGGGGTCGGGTTCGTCGTCACTATTGGTCACCGATCCGGGCCGTCGTCGGGGTGGCGGCCTCTCCATCGGCACGAACCTCTACGATCCGCGCGATGCGAGCGTGGTCCCGGCGTCGACGCCTCCTCACGGTGGGTGGCGGGCTCGTGGGCCTGTGGCTGCTCCTGGCCGGCTGGCAGGCGGTCCGCGCCGCCCGATCGCTCCAGGCCGGGGGCGACGACCTGCGGGCGGTGCGGGCTCGGGCATCGCTCGACGCCCTGCTCGACCCCTCGACGGGCGACCGCCTCGACGACGCGGGTGCGCGCTTCGCCGAGGCCGACGCGGCGGCCGGCAGCCCGCTGCTCGCGCCGGTCCGCCTGCTGCCGGTGGTCGGTCGCCACGTGCGGGCGATGGGCGAGCTGGCCGACGCCGGCGTGCAGGGGTCGGCCGCCGCCACCGCATCGCTCGCCGACCTGCGGGAGCTGGCCGATCGGCCCCGTGCGGCCGGACCCGGGCGCATCGACGCCCTCCTCGACCTGTCGGCGATCGCGGCTCGCGCCGAGCGGTCCCTCGGCCGGATCGACGCCGGTTCGCCCGACGCGCTCGTCGGTCCGCTGGGCGACGCGGTGGCCGAGGTCGAGGACCAGCGGCAGGCGGCGGCCACCGCGGCGCGCCGTCTCGGCGCCACGGCCGACGGCCTCGCCCAGCTGCTGGCGGGCCCCGATCCCTACCTGCTCCTGGGGGCCAACAACGCCGAGATGCGCGCCGGCTCGGGCATGTTCCTGTCGGCGGCCGAGCTGGGCTTCGACGACGGTCGCATGGCGCTCGGCGAGGTGCACCCGACGGCCGAGCTGATCGCGCCCGAGGGGGCGGTGCCCGTCGAGGGCGACCTCGGGGCGAACTGGGGGTGGCTCGAGCCCGGTCGGGACCTGCGCCAGCTGGGCGTGACGGTCGACTTCCCCCAGAGCGCCGCCGTGGCGGTGCGCACCTGGGCGGCGGTCGGTGGCTCGCCGGAGGTGGCCGGCGTGATCTCGATCGACGTCGACGGGCTGCGCAACCTGCTCCGAGCGGTGGGCCCGGTGGAGGTCGACGGTGTCCGCTACACCGCGGACTCCGTGCGTGGTGAGCTGCTGCGCCAGCAGTACGCCCGGTTCGACCAGCGCGACGAGCGCGACGAGCGGCGCGACCAGCTGGGCGACGTGGCCTCCGCCGTGTTCGAGCGGGTCGAGGCCGGCGACTGGGAGATGGGCGAGCTGGCCACCCAGATGGCCGACGCCGTCGCCGGGCGCCACCTCCTCGTCTGGTCGTCGGACCCCGACCTGGAGGCCACCTGGGCCGACCTCGGCGCCGACGGTCACCTCGACGAGCGATCGCTCGCCGTGTCGCTCCTGAACCGCGGGGCCAACAAGCTCGACTCCTGGATCGAGACGGGCGTCGACGTCACGACGGCTGATGGACCGGGCGGCCGGCGGGCGATCCGCGTCGAGCTGACGTTGCGCAACACGGCCTCCGGCGACGTGGGGCCGCGCTACGTGGTGGGGCCCAACCTGGAGGGCCTCGAGGCGGGCGACCACCGGGGGCTGGCCGTGGTCAACCTCCCGGCGGGGACCGACGACCTCGAGGTGGAGGGCGGCCGGCTGTTCCTCCAAGGGGGCGACGGCCCCACCGTGGTCGTCGCGGCCGAGGTCGACGTCCCGGCCGGCGAGACGACCACGGTCGTCGTGCGGGGTCGGCTCCCCTCGGGCCTCGATGCGCTGGTGCTCGAGCCGTCGGCGCGCATCCCCCGAACCCGTTGGGTGGTCGACGGACGGTCGATCGACCGCGATCGGCGTCGCACGGTGACGTTGGGGCGCTGAGATCCCCACGGAGCGTGTTGACTCGGGCGGACTCGGCACGTAGGGTGGCGGCCATGGTGCGTCGACTGCTCGCCCTGCTCGCCCTCGTGCTGGCCCTGGCCGTGGCCACGGCGGCCACGCCTGCCGGCGCGGTCGACAACCCCGCCTACACCGCGCCCCCGCCCGCCACCACCATCACCACGCCCGCGCCCCCGGCGCCTGCCGATGAGGTGGTCACGGCGGTGAAGGTCGAGGCCCAGCGCAGCCGGCTGGCCATCACCGGCTCGGACGAGACCGGCCTCGCCGTGATGGGCGGTGGCCTCCTGCTCGCCGGCGCGGCGGTCCTCGTCGTCCGCCGCCGTGCGGGCGCCCACGTCGCCTGAGCCGGAGCGTCAGCGTCCGGCCGGTGGCCGGCCCGGTCCGGCGGGCACCCGGTGGCGCCAGGCCCGGCGCCCCACTCTCGCGGTGGCGAGCGGATCGACGACCTCGCGATAGGCGGCGATGGTCTCGGCCGCCGCGCCCCGCTCCGGCGGGATGCGCACGCGCTCGGGCTCGGCCAGTGCCGCGTCGAGGAGCGCCCGCAGCTCGTCCTCGTCGCCGGCGAGCCAGACCAGGTCCTTGGCCGCCATCCACTCGGTGAAGGCCACCTGGTGATCGTCCACGACCTCGTCGAGGTGGCCGCGGCGGGGCACGACGATCGGCCGGTGGCCAACCGAGCGGGCGTCCATGATCGTGGCCGGGCCACCCTGGGCGACCACGGCGTCGGCCCGCGCCATCTCGGCCACCAGCTCGTCGTAGCCCAGCATCACGACGGCCTCGCCGTGCGCCGGGGCGTCGGCGGTGCCGTGCTGGACCACCACGTGCACCGCCGGGTGGTCGGCGGCCCAGCGGTCGACCCAGCCGATCAGGCGGTCGAAGCGGTGGTGGTCGGTGCCCACGGTGACGAGCACCCGCGTGGTGCTGGCGCTCACAGCAGCGGACCGATCACGATGCTGCCCGGGTAGTGGGCCTGCTGCTCGGGCCACTGGACGCAGAAGCGGGTGGCGATGGGCCGACAGAGGCGGCCGGTGAGCGTGGGGGAGTCGATCCGGTCGAACACCTCGACGTAGACGGTGGGGATCCGCAGCAGCCGGGCGACCAGGAAGAAGGGCACGGCCACCGCCGCACCGGTGGACACCACGATGTCGGGCCGGATGCGCCGGACGTGGCGGAACGCCAGGACGCTGTTGCGCAGCAGGTTCGGGATGTTGCGGGTGGTGGGGTGGTGGGCCCAGATCACCGCCTCGTCGGCGAGGAGCGAGCGGGCGTCGGGCTTGTCGAAGGTGACCCAGGTGCGGGTGCACCCCTCCCACCAGGGGGCCAGCCGCACGAGCTGCGCCAGGTGGCCGCCGGCCGACCCGACGAGCATGGCGTGGGGTGGGGCCTCGGTCATCGGGGGCACGGTAGCGGCCGAGTGGCCCCCTCCTGGGGAAGGTCCGTACCCTCGGTGCGCCATGATCCGCCTCGACGCCGCCACCTTCCTGCTGCAGTGGGCGACCGGCGGACTGCTGTTCACCTGGGTCACCACCCGGCGTCGCGAGGTCGGGCTGGGCTACGGGTGGCTGATGCGGTTCACGTTCGGGGTCCTGGCCCTCGCGTCGATCGTCGTCGGCCGCTTCCTCGACTCGGTCCCCCTGCGCGACCTCGCCGCGCTCGGCGTGGTGGTCGCCGCCGGCGCGGCGCTCGCCGTGTCCGTGCAGCGCCGGGCGGCCGGCGTCGCCGGCCAGCGCGAGGTCGTGGAGCGACGCTCGGCGCGCGTGGCGGCGATGACGGGCATCGACCGCGACGAGCAGCGCTTCGACAAGGCGGCGGTCGAGTTCCCGCCCCACCTCGACCTGGTGGCCCCCGCCATCGGGATGCTGGGGTTGGTGGCGGCGGGCATCGACGCCGGCGACCCGGCCTGGCTGTCGGTGCTGCGCCTGGTGGTGGGCGCCGCCTTCCTGGGCGCGGTCACCGACGCCATGCTCCTCGGGCACTGGTACCTCGTGCAGCCGGGCCTGGCTCGGGGGCCGCTGCTCGAGCTGGTGCGGTGGACGGGCTGGCTGTGGCCGCTCGAGGTCGGCGTGCTGCTGATCCCGGTGGGGATGGTCTCGGTGCTGAACGGGACCATCGATGACGAGTACGGCGGGATCCTCGGCTGGATGTGGGTGACGTGCGCGATCACCACCCTCGGCCTGGTGCTCGTGACCCGCGCGGCGCTCAAGGAGCGGCAGTACTCGGCGGTCATGGCGGCGACCGGGCTGCTCTACCTGGCGATCCTCACCGCCTTCGGCACCGACCTGGTCGCCCGCGCGGTGCTCGGCTGACGCGAGACTGGCCCTCCAGTTCGCCGCTCGTCGGCCGATGAACCTCGCGAGCACCTCACCCCGGAGATCCCCGTGCCCGAGCTCCTGCTCCAAGAGACCAGCCCCTACGGGACCCGCCGGGCCTCGCTGCTGCGAGGCGAGGGCGACCTCTACCTCTACCTCGAAGACCTCGTGGGACCGACCCCGGCCACGGCGTCGGCGGTGTGGGTGGCCAACTACACCCCGGCGCCCACCGGGCGAGAGGAGTCCCCGCCCGGCACGCCGCCGCGCATGGGGGCCGGCGGCACGTACTTCCCCGAGGGCTGCCCCGACCTCGGGCGGGCCATGAGCCTGGTGTGGTTCGAGGAGGGCGACGCCGTGGCGATCGTCGATGCCGAGGGCGTGCTGGCGGCCATCCCGGGCTGGGCGGGGCGCAGCGAGTTCTACGGCTACTCCCGCTACGCACGGGGCCGCTCGCCGCTGGCCTGGGAGCTCACCCGCGACGCCAAGGGCGCGCTCGAGACGAAGGTGGTGGAGAGCCGCGACTTCTGGAGCTGGCGGCTGGGCGCGGCCTGGCCCGAGGTGCGCGCCGCCGGGCTCGGCCACCTCGAGGAGCGCGTCGGCCCCCAGGAGGCGGCGTGGCCCCTGGGCAGCGCGCGGTTCCCCGAGCTGATCGCCACCCGCCACCGCCTCGGCGAGCAGCAGATCTGGGTCACCGCCACCACCGGCCTGTCGGCCCAGCGCATGGCGGGCGTGGAGCAGTACGTCGACGAGCCCGAGAAGGCGGCGCGCATCGAGCTGGCCATCGCCCGCACCCACCCCGACCAGGCGGGGGCCGAGATGCTGAGCTCGCTCGCCACCATCCCGTTCGGTCGCTGCACCTGGCTGGGCGAGGGCCACACCATCGGCGGGGCGCCGGGCAACTACCCGGCCTTCGGCCCCGACAAGGCCGCCGTGCTGCTCACCGCCTCGCCGCCCGCCGGCGACCAGGCCCCGCGGCCCGACCTGTCGGGCCTGGTGCGGCGACGCGACCCGGTGACCTACCTGTGGGTCATGCTCATCGACGAGGAGACGTTCCGCTTGGCGCGCGGGCGCGACGCCCGCGCCGCGGTGGCCCACCTCCAGGCGCGCGGCGCCAGCTGGATCCAGTAGCGGCCGGTCGGCCCGTCCGCGCCCTCAGCGGGCGACGAAGTACTTGGCCTTCGGGTGGTGGCAGATGATGGCCGAGGTCGACTGCTCGGGCTGGAACTGGAAGCCGGTCTCCTCGCTCACCGAGATGCCGATGCGCTCGGCTTCGAGGAGCCCGGCGACGGTCTCGTTGTCCTCGAGGTCGGGGC
>JAGQSL010000276.1 GCA_020439525.1 Acidimicrobiales bacterium
CTCCTGGAGGAGGGCGCCGTGCTGCTGGTGGCGGGGGAGAAGGAGTCGGTGGAGCGGTTCGCGCGCGCCACCTAGGACCTGTCCACCCGAGGTCGCGCCGCCCGGGCGCGCCACCGGGGCCGGGCCGCCGCCGGGATCGGCGCGCCGATCGAGCAACCAGTCGCGCAGGCGCAGGGTGGAGAGGCAGTCGTACTCGTTGTAGGCGCGAAGGGCCTCGAGGCGATCGGCGGCCTCGTCGGCCCGGCCCGCCTCCACCAGGGCGCGGAACTCCGCGTACACCACGACGGACTCCGCCCCGTCGGCCACCTCGCCGTCGCGCTCGTCGTCGCCCATGTAGAGCGGCTCGAGCTTCTTGATCGAGTAGCTGCGCTGCGAGACCCGCACCCCCCGCCGCACGATGCCGTACAGGTCGACGAAGACGCCGTCCTTCAGCAGCTCGTCGAGCTCGTCGGCCCGGGTGCCGTAGCGCTGCACCAGGCGCTTGAGGGCCGTCACCTCGTAGGGGGCGTAGTGGTACACGTGCAGGTCCGCCAGCCCCGGCGTGCGGCGGCGGGCCACGAGCCAGTCGATGAACTCCTCGAGGGCGTGGCGCTCGGCATCGCGGTCGTGGGCCCACAGCGGGAAGTACGTGGTGGCCCCCGGCGGTCCGCCGTCGCGGTGGGTGAGCACGCCGAACAGGTACTCGAGGCCCAGCTCTCCCCACCGGTCGTCGACGTGGAGGGGATCGCCCTCGAAGTCGAAGAAGACATCGCCCGGGTTGGGCGGTGGGAGCAGGGCGAGGGCTTCGGGATCGGCCACCTCGGCGCGCACCACGCCCTCGGGGTGCTCGGGGGTCGCCGACGCGTCCTGGGCCGCCTGCAGCGCGGCCTGGGCCCGGACCTTGGCGAACACGGGCGCCCGCAGCCCCTCGGGGGGCGCGTCGGGGGCGGCGGCGCCGAGCGCCTCGATGGTGTCGAGCCCGGCATCGACGAGGGTGGCCCGCTGGTCGGTGCGGACCCCGGCCACGAGCAGCACGTCGCGGCGAGCCTCGGCGGCGGCTCGGCAGCGAGCGCACCACCCGCACCAGCGCAGGTCGTCCGTGCCCCACGCGGGCACCGACACCGGTGCGTCGAGCAGCTGGCGCAGGCGGCCGACGCGGTCGACCAGCACGGGACGGAGGTCGGCGTCGCGGTGGTGGGTGCGGGATCCGTCGCCCAACCAGAGGTGCACGTCGCGCGGGGCCGGGAGCCCGAGCCGCTCGAGCTGCCACGCGTAGGCGGCCAGCTGGAGCAGGGCTTCGGCCCGGGCGTGGCGGGCGAGCTTGGTGTCGGCCGGCTCCCAGCGCAGCGGGCCGCGGCCGTCGGCCGGCGTGCGCACCACGAAGTCGGCCAGGCCGTGCAAGGTGCCGTCGAAGAAGGCGGCCTGGTAGACGACCGCCGCCCCACCGGCGATGGCGGCCACCGTGGCCTCGTGCGCCGCTTCGAGCGCGGCTCGACTGGTGACCGATGGCTGCTCGATGACCACCACCCCCTGCGGTCCCGCGCCGTGGCGGGCCACCTCGCGGTCGAGCGCGGCCCGCTCGTGGTCGATGCCCAGCGAGGCGGCCCGAGCCATCATCACGTCGCGCCCCTCCTCGACCGGCTCGATCAGCCCGGCCACCTCGGCGCGCCGCGCCAGCAGCTGGTACTCGCAGCGCAGCGCCACCACCAGGTCGGTGGCGCTCGCGACCCAGGTGCCGTCGAGGAGGAACACGAGGCGAGTGTCCCACAGGGGTCTGACAGCGGGCGGCGCCGCCGGGCTCAGCTGGTCGACCCGAAGTCCGGCAGGAGCAGCGAGCCGTCCTCGGCGAGGGCGAACCCCGGGTTGTGGGCCACCTCCCACACGTGGCCATCGAGGTCGGTGAAGCACGCGGCGTACCCGCCGTAGAACGTCTCGGCCGGCTCGCGGGTCACGGCCGCCCCCGCCGCCCGGGCCACCTCGACGATCGCGTCGACCTCGGCCCGCTGGCGCACGTTGTGGGCCAGGGCCACGCCGCCGAAGCCGTCGGTGCCGACGTCGTCGATGCCCGAGTCGGCCGCCAGCTCGGCCCGCCCCCAGAGCACCAGGGCGAGCGGTCCGGCCTGGACGAACACCGTGCCCTGCACCTCCTGGCCCACCCACCCCAGCGCCTCGTAGAAGGACCGGGCGCGGGCGAGGTCGGCCACGCCGAGGGTCACGAGGCTGATGCGGGGCTCCATCCGCCCATCCCACCACGCGCGCCACCCTTGACACATCCATTCCGAAAGTGGAATGTATTGGCCGTGCCGCACGCCTTCGACGCCCTCGCCGATCCGCGCCGGCGCGCCATGCTCGAGGCCCTGGCGGTGCAGGAGCGGTCGGTGGGCGAGCTGGCCGAGCTGCTCGCGCTGCGCCAACCGGCCACCTCCAAGCACCTCGCCGTCCTTCGCGACGCCGGCCTGGTGGCCGACCGCCACGAGGGCCGGCGTCGCATCTACCGGCTCGTGCCCGAGCCGCTCGTCGAGGTCGACGACTGGCTCACCCCGTTCCGCGAGGCGTGGAGCCGCCGCTTCGACGCCCTCGCCGCCCACCTCGACGCCATGGAGGACCCGTGACCGACCCCGCCCCGCCCGCCGACCTCGGCACCCTCGAGCGCACCGACGACGGCTACGTCGTGCGCTTCGAGCGCCGCTTCGCCCACCCGCGCCCCAAGGTGTGGGCCGCCATCACCGAGTCCGAGCACCTCGCCCACTGGCTACCCTGCGACATCGTCGGAGATCGGGCGGCGGGCGCCACGGTGTCGCTCCCGTTCTGGCCGGCCCACGTCGAGCGCTACCAGATCCCGACCCCGGTGCTCGACGGTCGCATCGAGGTGTGGGACCCGCCGGCCGTGTTCGAGTGGTGGTGGTCCACCGACCGCCTCCGCTTCGAGCTCGAGGAGGTCGAGGGCGGCACCCTGCTGCGGTTCGCCACCTGGCTCGGGCCCGTCGGCCACGGCGCCGCCAACACCGCGGCGGGCTACCACGCCTGCTTCGGGAACCTGCAGGCGCTGCTCGACGACGGCACGGCCCCGCCGCTCGTCGACGTCGACGTCGCCCCGCTCGAGGCGGCCTACCAGCGGCTCGCCGCCGACGCCTGAGCGGCGAGCCGGCCCGACGGCGGACGATCAGTCGCGGCGCTCGTAGCTGCCGTAGCGGATCGGGACCCGGAACCGGGCCACGTCGGGGTGCTCCTTGGCGGCGGCGCCCCGGGCTCGGTTGCCGATGCTGGCGATCATCTCGCCGATGGCGTGGGCGGCCTGCGGGCTGGCGAGCGAGGTGATCTCCGGGCCGATCTCCACCACCGAGGGCTCCTCGGTGGTCCCGTAGTCGCCGAAGATCGGGTAGATCGACGCCCCCTGCTGCACGGCGAGGAACAGGTCCTCGCGCGTCCCCTGGGCGAAGGGCTCCATCACCACGTACCCGTGCTCGTCGATCGCGTCGCGCGAACCGCTGCCGGCCTCGATGACGATGTGGCCGTGGTCGGAGCGCATCAGGTGCATGAGCTCCTCGCGCGTGCGGGCGTTCTGCTTCTTGCGGAAGGCGCGCACCCGGCGGTTGAGGTCCTCGTCGGTGATGTCGCCCTCGTTCACCGCCTCGCCGCCGCTGACCGGGAACGTCTTCAGCACGTTGGCGGCCTTGCGGAGGATGTCGTCGATGACGTTCATCCCGAGCACCTCGAGGTAGCCGAGCAGGCGTCCGATCAGCAGCGTGGTGCGGGTGTCGAGCCGGTCGAACCCGTGGCGGTGGGCGGCCCGGGTGAGGTAGCCGAGGTTGAACCCGACGTCCTGGAACTCGAGGTGCGAGCCGACGAACACGAACGACTGCCCGTCGGCCAGGCGCTCGAAGAGCTTCTCGCGCCGGGCGAAGGCCTCGAACACGGCGATGTTGTCCTCGGCGAAGGGGCCGTGGAGGATGCCGAGCAGGGCGAGGGCCCGCTCGGTGTCGGCGGCCGAGAGCGGGGTGGAGCGCAGGAACGCCTGGTCGTGGTCGATGGCATCGGGGCGGCGCTTGCGGCCGAGCACCTCGGCGGGGATCGGCTCGAAGATGCTCTCGAACTGCACGCCGCCGACCTCCTGGGCCGACTGGTAGAGCAGCTTGTCGAGCTGGCGGTGGACGCCCAGCACCTCGGCGATCTGGTCGGCCGCCTGCTGCAGGAGGGTGTCGCGGCGGGACGGTTCGGGTTCGGGGAGGATCAGGTCGGGCTCGAAGGTCACGAGGGCCACCGATCCGTGCGGGGGGAGCACGTCACGGCGGGTTCGACCGCCCGAGGCGGTGGGCCGTTACCCGCCCATGGCCTCGGCGGCGCGGCGGCCCATCTCCTCGGGCGGCACGTCCTCGAGGTGGGTGGCCACGCTCCACTTGTGGCCCCACGGGTCGAGGAAGACGGCGAGGCGGTCGCCGTAGAACTGGTCCTCGGGCTCGCGCACCGTCTCGGCGCCGGCGGCCACGGCGGCGGCGTGCACCGCATCGACGTCCTCGACGTAGATGTGCAGCATCACCGGCGTGCCGCCGATGGTGGCCGGTCCGACGTTGCCGGCCTCGGGCCACTCGTCGGCCAGCATCACCACCGAGTCGCCGAGGACGATCTCGGCGTGGCCGATGCGGCCGTCGGGCGAGCGCATCACGTCGCCTCGACGTTCGAAGCCGAGCACGTCGCAGTAGAAGGCGATGGCGTCGTCGGCGCCGTCGACGGCGAGGTACGGCGACAGCCGCGAGTACTCGGACGGGATGGGTTCGACCATGGCTGCCTCCGGGCGTCGGCGGCACCGCATCGGTTCGGCGCCGTGCCCAGATCGGACCACAGGATCGGCCGTCGCGCCAGCGCCCAGCGCCTGCCACCACCGGCGATCCGGCGGGCGAGTCGGGGCGATCACCCCTCGGTGACGCAGCGGAGCGGCGGGTCGCGATCGGCGGCCACCTCGCGCAGCGTGGCGGGCGAGTTGGCGAACATGCCACCCACCCCGAGGTCGAGCAGCGTCGCCATCTCGTCGGCGTCGTCGAGCGTGTAGGGGTGCACGTCGAGGCAGCGGCCGTGGGCGGCGGCCACGAGCTCCTCGGTGACGAGCGCCTTGGCCGGGCCGATCGCCACGGCGTAGGTGGCGATCTCGTCCAGGGCGTCGGGCGTGGGCGCGCCCGCCTCGACGGGGATCAGCTGCACGAGCGGCAGGTCGGGGTGCGAGGCGTGGATGCTCCGCAGGCTCTCGCCGCTGAACGATTGGACCACCACGGGCGGGAGCGTCGGGTCGACGACCGGGAGGTCGGCGGCGTCGAGGAGCTCGAGGAGCGCGTCCTCGATGCCGGGCTGCTCAGCGGGGCTCTTCACCTCGACGTAGAGGCTGGCGCGGCCGGCGTAGCGGTCGAGCACCTCGGCGAAGGTGGGGATCGGCTCGCCCGTGAAGCGCGTCGCGAACCACGAGCCGACCTCGCACGAGGCCAGGTCCGACGCCGGGTGCTCGGCCACCGGCCCGGTGCACTGCGCCTTCGGGCCGCGTGCCGTGCGATCGAGGTACGGGTCGTGCAGCACGACGAGCATGCCGTCCTCGGTGAGCTGGAGGTCCTGCTCGAGGTAGTCCGCACC
>JAGQSL010000277.1 GCA_020439525.1 Acidimicrobiales bacterium
GCCGCATCCACCACGCCATGCGCACCATCGGGATGGCCCAGCAGGCGCTCGACATGATGTGCGAGCGAGCCCTGTCGCGCCAGACCCGCGAGGGCCTGCTGGCCGAGAAGCAGTTCGTGCAGGGCTACATCGCGGACTCCTACGCCCAGCTCGCCCAGTTCCGCCTCTTCGTCTTGCACACGGCGTGGTCGATCGACGAGCACAACGACTACCGAAAGGTCCGCAAGGACATCGCGGCGGTGAAGGTGCTGATGCCCGGCGTGCTCCACGACATCGCCCAGCGCGCCCTCCAGGTGCACGGCGCCCTGGGGGCCAGCAACGAGATGCCGTTCTCCCGGATGATGCTGGCCGCCGCGGTGCTGGGTCTCGCCGACGGGCCCACCGAGGTGCACAAGGTCACCGTCGCCCGGCAGGTGCTGCGCGACCACCGGCCGAGCGACGACCTCTGGCCCACCCGTCACCGGCCCAAGCTCCTCGCCGCGGCGCGGGAGAAGTACGCCGAGGCGCTCGAGCACGAGGTGGGGAACTGGTGATCGACGTCGATCGGCTCACGGCCTGGCTCGACCAGGTGGGCCTCACGGGCGACGGGAGCGCGCCCGAGGTGTCGTTCGTGACCGGCGGGAGCCAGAACGAGATCTACGAGATCCGCCGTGGCGACCTGCACGCCGCCCTGCGCATCCCGCCGACCTCCGCACCGGCGTCGCGCGACGAGGGGATCCTGCGCGAGTGGCGCATCATCAACGCGCTGGAGGGGACCGACGTGCCCCACCCACCAGCGCTCGGCGTGGGCGAGGACCCCGCGGTGCTCGGGCGCGCGTTCTACGTCATGGGCTACGTCGACGGGTGGTCGCCGATCAGCGTCGACGACTGGCCCGAGCCCTTCGCCTCCGACGTCGAGGCCAAGCGCGGCCTCGCCTACCAGCTGGTGGAGGGCATCGCCTTGCTCTCCAAGGTCGACTGGCGGGCGCAGGGCCTCGAGGGGCTGGGACGGCCCGACGGGTTCCACGAGCGCCAGGTCGACCGGTGGACCGCCTTCCTGGAGCGCATCAAGGGCCGCGAGCTCCCGGGCTTCGACGAGGCGGCGGCGTGGCTGCGGACGCACTCGCCGCTCGACTACGTGCCCGGGTTGATGCACGGCGACTACCAGTTCGCCAACGTCATGTTCGGCCACGGCGCGCCGGCCCGGCTCGTGGCGATCGTCGACTGGGAGATGGGCACCGTCGGCGATCCCAAGCTCGACCTGGGCTGGGTCGTGCACTCGTGGCCGGAGGACACGTCGTCGGGCGCGGGGAGCGTCGCCGGCTACGTCGACATGACCGACATGCCCTCGCGCACGCAGATCCTCGAGCGCTACGCGGAGGTGTCGGGCCGCCAGGTCGACGACATCGACTACTACTCGGTGCTGGCCAAGTGGAAGCTCGCCGTGGTGCTCGAGGCCGGCTTCCAGCGCGCTGGGGACGACCCGAAGCTGCGAGCGTTCGGCGACATCGTCCTCCAGCTCATGGGCGAGGCCGCCGACCTGGCGGAGATGTCAGACTACCGAGGCTGACCGGCGCCGGGGGGCCGGCCCGCGCCGGGCCGGGCGGGTTCGGTGTGCACGTTTGCGCATGGGGTGCGCAGATCTGCACACACGGGCGGGCCGGGCGAGGTCGGTGTGCACGTTTGCGCATGGGGTGCGCAGATGTGCACAGGCCCCGGGTCGCGGGCGTCTGGATCGGGGTCCGGGCGGGCGGGTACCGGGAGGGCGACCCGCACACGC
Source organism: Acidimicrobiales bacterium (assembly GCA_020439525.1). GTDB lineage: Bacteria > Actinomycetota > Acidimicrobiia > Acidimicrobiales > Iamiaceae > Aquihabitans. The sequence continues at coordinate 1,760 of JAGQSL010000277.1, forward strand.
GACCGGGAGCAGACGGCATGGACCGCAACGACCAGGCAGCAGCGACCGCAGGCACGGGGGTGACGCGCTACACGGTGGCGCTGGTGATCCTCGGGGTGCTGTTCGTCGTGCTCGCTGCCCAGAACCCCCAGCGAGCGGACGTGGACCTCCTCGTGTGGAACGCCAACCCGCCGGTGTACGCCATCGCCATCGTCATGCTGCTCGTCGGCGCGCTCGTGGCCGTCGCCGGCTCCGGCGTGTGGCGCCACCGTCGCCGCAAGCAGAACGCCCAGATCGCCGAGGCCGTGCGTCGCAACGACGCGGACGACCGGTCGGCGCGGACGGAGCCGACGGTCGCCCAGCGCCGCTGACCGGACCCGCCCCGAGCCACCCGATCGGGTGGTCAGCCCGACGGCGGAAGTGGGTACCGGGCGGCGGTCCCTCGGCAGGAGGTGGCGGGACATGACGGAGATCGACCCATCGATCCAGCCCTACGCGGTGGAGCTGATCTCGGGGCTGCCCAACTTCGTGGCGGTGCGCGAGATCCAGGCGGAGCTGTGCGCCGATGCCGGCCTGCCGCTCACGGCCGCCGAGCCTCACCGTGCGTCGTCGCCGACGACGTTCCACGTGGCCTGCGACGCCACCCGGCGTCCGCTCGGCGTGGCGTCGTCGGCGGTCGGCCCGTTCGCCGAGCTGCCGCTCGGCCAGGCGATGGCGGCGCGAGGCCTGGCGCTCCCCGGCCCGGAGCTGCTCGAGGACCCGGTGTGCGAGCTGGTGTCGATCGCCATCACCCGCAACGCCGGCGTCGAGCGCATCGACGGGCTCGCCGAGGCGATGTACCGGTCGTTCTACCAGCGGGCGGTCGCGTCCCGGGCGGCGAGCATCGCCGTGGGCGTCGAGCCGTGGCTGCTCGACGTGCTGCAGGAGGAGTACGGCATCCCGTTCCAGAGCCTCGGCCCGTGCTTCACCGCCGCGGGCCGCACCCTCCTGCCCGCGGGCGGGCGGGTGGCGGACCTGCAGGCGGGCACCCTCCGGGCCAACCCGGCCTTCGCCGCCTACCTCGGCATCGCCCCGGATCTGCCGGGCCCGTCCGACGTCGATGTCGACCTCGCCGGGACCGAGGTCCAGCCCGAGGCACCGGTCCTCGCCTGAGCGGACCGCTCCGCCCGTCGGTTCGGCGGAGGACGTTGCGAAAAGGGGATGGCGGCCCCACCCTGGTCCGGTGGTCCGGCGATCGTCCGATCGGGTGAGGGCCGGGAAGGACGTCGCCAGGTGAGCCGAGCACCAGCCATCGAGGTCCGCGGGGTCACCAAGCGCTTCGGCGACGTGGAGGCGCTGGGCGGCGTCGACCTGGTGGTCGAGCCGGGCACCGTGTACGGCCTGCTCGGCCCCAACGGCGCCGGCAAGACCACCACGGTGCGGGTGCTCACCACGATCATCACGCCCGACAGCGGCACCGCCGAGGTGCTGGGGCTCGACGTCACGAAGCACCCGCAGGAGGTGCGGGCCAGCATCGGCCTCGCCGGCCAGTACGCGGCGGTCGACGAGGTGCTCACCGGTCGGGAGAACCTCGAGCTGGTGGGCCAGCTCACCCACCAGCCGAAGTCGACCATCCGGGCGCGGGCCACCGAGCTGCTCGAGCGCTTCGACCTCACCCACGCCGGCGATCGCTCGCTCAAGACGTACTCGGGCGGCATGCGCCGCCGGCTCGACCTGGCGGCGTCGCTCGTGCACCGTCCTCCGGTGCTCTTCCTCGACGAGCCCACCACCGGGCTCGACCCGAAGAGCCGCAACGACCTGTGGGACCTCATCCGCGAGCTGGTGGCCGACGGCACGACGCTGCTGCTCACCACCCAGTACCTTGAGGAGGCCGACGTGCTCGCCGATCGCATCGCCGTGATCGATCGCGGCACCGTCATCGCCGAGGGCACCGCGGGCGAGCTCAAGTCGCAGCTCGGCGCCACGGTGCTCGAGGTCGCCTTCCCCGACGACGCGGCCGCGGCCGGCGCTCTGGCCACCGTGGGTGCGGTGGTCGCCGGTGCCGAGACCGACGGGTCGCTCGTGCGGGCGCCCGTGCACGACGGCGCCCGTGCCGCCATGGAGGTGCTGCGGGCGCTCGACGACGCGTCGGTCGACGTGAGCGGCATCACCGTGCGCGAGCCGAGCCTCGACGACGTGTTCCTCTCGCTCACCGGCCACCGCGCCGAGGAGGGCGACGCCCCGCCCGATGTCGATGATCCCGACCGAGGAGGCGACCGATGACCACCACCGCCGACGATGCCCTCGCTCCGGTCGCACCGGCCGTGGCCGCCACGCCGGCGAGCGGGTCGAAGCTGCGGTGGGCGCTGGGCGACACGCTCGCCCTGGCCCGGCGCAACCTCCTGCACTACACGCGGGTGCCCCAGCTGCTGGTGTTCACCTTCGTGCAGCCGATCATGTTCGTGCTGCTGTTCCGCTTCGTCTTCGGCGGTACCATCGACGTCCCGGGCCTCGACTACGTGAACTACCTGA
>JAGQSL010000278.1:0-20588 GCA_020439525.1 Acidimicrobiales bacterium
GCGGCGTAGGCCGGGTCGTCGCGGGCGAGGGCGTGGCCGCCCATGATGGCCACGACCCGTCGACCGGCGAGCAGCTCGGTGCGGCGCTCGGTGATCGACTGGTCGTGGAGGGCCCGCAGCATCCCGATCTGGCCGTCGAGCGGGAGGAGGGTCGAGCGGTACGTGCGGAAGTCCAGGGTCCGCGCGTACGAGGTGGGGTCGGCGACGTCGAAGCCGGCGAAGAGCTCGTCGGGGCCGTAGAGGTCGTCGCGGAAGGGCAGGGTCGGGAAGCGGTCGGCCACGGATGCGGACGCTACGGCCTGGCGGCGCCAGACTGCTCGGGTCCGCCACGACGGGAGGCCCCATGACCGCCGACGACCTCGAGGCCCACGCCGAGCACTTCGCCCGCACGGGCTGGGCGCTCACCCGCACGCTCGACGACGAGGGCGTCGAGCTGCTCCGCCGATGGATCGACGAGATCGCGAGCTGGCCCGACGACGGCGACGGGTGGATGCACCACCGAGAGCTCACCGACGAGGGCCCGAAGCTCTGCCGGAGCGAGAACCTCATCCCGTTCCACGCCGGGCTCCGCGGCCTGCTCACCGAGGGGGCGCTCCCGGCGACGGCCTCGGCCCTGCTCGGCCAGGAGGCGGTCCTATACAAGGAGAAGGTGAACTACAAGCTGCCCGGGGGTGCCGGGTACGCCCCGCACCAGGACGCGCCGGCCTACCCCTTCATCGACCAGCACGTCTCCTGCATGGTGGCCATCGACGACGCCACGCTCAACAACGGCTGCCTGGAGGTGGTGGAGGGTCACCACCACGAGGTGCTCGCCCAAGACGACGCCGGCTGCGTCCACCCCGACCTCGTCGCCGAGCTCGACTGGCGGGCGGTCGAGGTCCCGGCGGGCTGGACGCTCTGGTTCCACTCGCGCACGCCGCACCGCAGCGGTCCCAACGCCTCGCCCATCCCGCGCCGGGCGCTCTACCCCACGTACAACGCTCGGGCCGAGGGCGACCTCCGGGCGGCGTACTACGAGGAGAAGCTCGCCCGGTTCCGGGCCCAGGGCGCTCGGGCCGACGGCGGGACGCGCGTCTCGCTGATCGACGACTTCCAGGGTCGGGCCGTCTGATGCCCGCCGCCTCGATCGACGAGGTGCTCGACCTCTACCGGCGCTGGGGCCCCGAGCGCTACGACGAGGAGGTCTCCCAGCTCGACCACGCGCTGCAGACGGCGGCGCTGGCCCGGGCCGACGGGGCGAGCGAGGCGCTCGTCGCGGCTGCCCTGCTCCACGACGTGGGCCATCTCCTGGAGCTGCGCGACGGGGGCCGGGCCGACGGCCAGGTCGCCGCCGACCTGGGCCACGAGGGCCGGGGCACCCGCTACCTCGGTGCGCTCCTGGGGCCGGCGGTCACCGGACCGATCGCCCTGCACGTCGCGGCGAAGCGCTACCGGTGCGCCGTCGACCCCGCCTACCGCGCCACGCTCTCGGCCGGGTCCGAGCGCAGCCTCGTGCGCCAGGGTGGGCCCATGGGCCCCGACGAGGTGGCGCGCTTCGAGGCCCACCCGGCCCACGCCGACGCCGTGGCCCTGCGGGGCTGGGACGACGGGGGCAAGGAGCTCGACCTCGAGGTCGAGCCGCTCGAGGCCTACGAGCCGCTGCTGCAGCGCTTGGTGCGCCCGGTCACCTGATCGGGGGATCCCGCCCGCCCCGATGTGGGCAGTCCACCACCTCTCGTGGCCGAATGGCTACGAAATGAGGCCGGAGACCCTTCCCCTGCGAAGGACGGTTCCCTACGCTGGCCGCCGTGAACGTCGTCGTGACCATCGCCCGCTGGCTCGGACGGGCCCTCGTGCTGGGGGCGGTCTACGTGCTGGCGTGCGCGTTCTTCTTCCCGCAGGGCGTCCAGTTCCTGAACCCGCTGGTCTGCGCCGACACGCTCGAGCTCGACAACGCCGCGTACCGCCCGCCACCGGAGCCCGACAACGAGCGGCTGCAGCTGGTGTGCACCAGCCCGGAGGCCACCGAGAGCGCGGCGGCGAAGGTGTTCCTGGTGGCCGCCGGCTCGGCCGCCGCCGGCTTCGCCCTCGTGTACGTCGCCCAGCGCCGCTCGCAGGTGCGCGCCCACATCCCCGGCGGGCCGACGATCCGCTAGTCCTCCGGCGCGATCGACGCGAAGGCCCGGGCTCGATCGAGCTGGGCCAGCCGTTCGGTGCGATCGAGGGTCCCCACCAGCTCGTAGTCGTCGCGGTGCTCGGGGCGCAGCTCACCGTCGGGGCCGAGCATCCAGGGCTGGGCCATGCGGCGCGGCACCCGCACGCGCTCGGGGGTCTCGAGGGTGCCGAACACCCGATCCCACCAGGGCACGGTCACGCCGTGGTTGCTCATCGGGTGGCCGAAGTGGTGGTGGAAGTGGTGCTTGCGGAGCCAGCGCTGGTAGCGGGTGCGCGGGGCCTTGCGGTGCGAGGCCATGTGCTCGTACTCGTAGAAGAAGTAGCCGACCGCCCAGCCGATCGCCACGGCGACGCCGAACCCGAAGCCCACGAGCGCCCACCCGATCGGCATCCACGCCACGAAGCCCACGAGCAGCATCCCCGCCCAGCTGAGCAGGTGGGTGGTGGAGAACGTCCAGCCGGCGGCGACGTGGTGCTCGAGGTGCTCGCGGCTCATGATCCCCCGGCCGTGCAGCTCGTGCATGGCGAAGCGGTGGAGCAGGTACTCGAAGAGCCCCCACAGGGCGAAGCCCGCCGCGAAGGCGAGCACGAGGACGAGCAGCTGGGCCATCAGGCCTCCTTCCAGGGCTCGGCCAGCCGCCGAGCGGCGCCGAGGTCGTCGGCATCGGCGCCCCAGCCGAGGAGCAGGGCGTCGGTGAGCTGGGCGCCGAGGAGGGCGCCGGTGGTGGGCAGGCCCGTCACGAGGCCGTCGGCGAGCAGGGCGCCGTTCAGGGCGAGGACCCACGCGAAGGTGCGTCCGAGCGACGCGTCGAGGGGCGCGCCCAACGGATCGGCGAAGCGGTCGGCGCGCCCGAGGGCCCCCACCGACGCCGCCGCGTCGAGCAGCTGGCGGGGCAGCTCGAGCACCGCCATCGCCGCGGGCACCACGGCGCCGGCGTCGGCCACCTCCTCGGCGCCCGGCGTCACGAGCAGCTGCTGCTGGAGCCGGAACTCCCGCCGGTGGCGCACCGGCGCGGCGAGGAACAGGTCGGAGAAGGCCACGAGGCGGGCCAGCGCCGCGACCTCGGGTCGCGGCGAGCGCTCGGCCAGCGCCGCATCCCAGCGCAGGCGGGCGGCCTCGCCCACCGAGGCGAGGACCCCCAGGGCGCGCTGCTGCAGCGCGGCGAGCAGGGCCGAGCGCGACGGGAAGTACGTGTAGAGCGACGCGGGCGCATAGTCGGCCGCCTCGGCGAGCGCCGCCATGGTGAGGCCGTCCACGCCGTCGGCATCGACGAGGTCCGCGGCCAGGTCGAGCAGGTGGTCGCGCCGCGCCTCGCGCTTGCGCGCCCGGCGATCGACCGGGGCGGACGACGACGATGCGACGTTTTCCGAAGGCACATCGGAAAACGTAGGTGGATCGGTCTCGCTGGTCAAGCCCCGCCGGGCGCCGCCCTCCTCAGCCGGGCAGCAGCGCCTCGATGTCGGCCGCGAGCCTCTCGGGCTTGGTGGTCGACGCGTAGCGGCCCACCACGGCGCCGTCGGGCCCCACGAGGAACTTGGTGAAGTTCCACTTGATGCGGTCGCCCAGCACACCGCCCTTCTCGGAGCGCAGCCACCGGTACACGGGGTGGGCCTCAGCGCCGTTCACGTCCACCTTCGAGAACATGGGGAACGACACGCCGTAGTTGAGCTGGCAGAACTCCTGGATCTCGGACTCGGTCCCGGGCTCCTGGTGGCCGAACTGGTCGCAGGGGAACCCGAGGACGACGAGGCCCCGGTCGCGGTAGCGCTCGTAGAGCGCCTCGAGGCCCTCGTACTGGGGCGTGAACCCGCACTTCGAGGCGGTGTTCACCACCAGGACGACCTTGCCGCGGTACTCGGACAGGTCCACCTCCTGGCCGGCGATCGAGGTGGCGGTGAAGTCGTGCAGCGTGCTCATGGCACCTCCCAACCGTGTTCGGTGCCGACGGCTTCCCGGATGGGGCAGGCTGGCCCCATGGCCGACGTCGAACGGGCCCTGCGCGAGGCCACGCCCTCCCCCCTCTGGCTCGACGCGCCCGACCGACCGGCTCCCCGGCCCCCGCTCGACGGCCCCACCTCCGCCGACCTGGTGGTGGTGGGCGGCGGCTACTCGGGCCTGTGGACCGCGCTGCTCGCCAAGGAGCGCGACCCCGGCCAGGAGGTGCTCCTCATCGAAGGGGGGCGCCTGGCGTGGGCGGCGTCGGGGCGCAACGGCGGGTTCTGCGCGGCGAGCCTCACCCACGGCGAGGCGAACGGCGCCGAGCGGTGGCCCGCGGAGATCGACCGCCTCGAGGCGCTCGGCCGCGAGAACCTCGACGAGCTGGTGGCCGACGTCGAGCGCCACGGGATCGACGCCGACCTGCGCCGCACCGGCGAGCTGACCGTGGCCACCGAGCCGTACCAGGTGGACGACCTGCGCCTCGCGCCCGACGACGAGCGCCCCCACCTCGCCTTCCTCGACCGCGAGGAGATCCAGGCCGAGGTGCGCTCCCCCACCTACCTCGCGGCGCGGCTCGACCGGACCACCGCGATCGTCGATCCCGCCCGACTCGCGTGGGGGCTGGCCGACGCCTGCGAGCGCGTCGGGGTCCGCATCGTCGAGCACACCCGGGCCGTCGGCCTGGCGCGCGACGGCGCCGGGGTCGTGGTGCGCACCGATCGCGGCGAGGTGCGCGCCCGACACGTCGCGCTCGGCACCAACGTCTTCCCGTCGCTCGTGCGCCGCACCCGCCCCTACGTGGTCCCCGTCTACGACCACGTGCTCGCCACCGAGCCGCTCACCCCCGAGCAGCTGGCATCGATCGGCTGGGAGGGGCGCCAGGGGATCGGCGACAGCGCCAACCAGTTCCACTACTACCGGCTCACCGCCGACGACCGGATCCTGTGGGGCGGCTACGACGCCGTGTACCACTTCGGCGGCCGCGTGCGCGACGCCCACGACCACCGCGACGCCACCTACCGCACGCTCGCCCGCCACTTCTTCACGACCTTCCCCCAGCTCGAGGGCGTGCGGTTCAGCCACCGCTGGGGCGGGGCCATCGACACCTGCTCGCGGTTCTGCGCCTTCTTCGGCACCGCCCACGACGGCCGGGTCGCCTATGCGGCGGGCTACACCGGCCTCGGCGTGGGCGCCACGCGCTTCGGCGCCCAGGTGATGCTCGACCTGCTGGCCGGCGAGCCGACGGAGCGCACGGAGCTGGAGATGGTGCGGACCAAGCCGATCCCGTTCCCGCCCGAGCCGCTGGCGTGGATCGGCATCACGGCGACGCGCTGGTCGCTCGACCGGGCCGACCGGAACGAGGGCCGGCGCAACCTGTGGCTGCGGGCCCTCGACCGGGTCGGCCTCGGGTTCGACTCCTGAGGCGCGTCAGGCGGCCGCCTGGAGCTCCTCGACGCGGGTGACCGGGCCCTCGAGGTCGCTGAACTCGAGGCCGTCGCCCACCGAGAAGATCAGGACCTGCGACGCCAGGTCGCCGGTGCGGAGCAGGAGCACGGCCACGATCAGGTTGGTGCTCGTGCCGTCCGCGGTGATCGCGTACTGGGCGCTCGCCGCGATGGCCTCGTCGGCGGTGGTGGCGGGGTAGTCGTCGGCGGTGAACTCGCCGTCGATCTGCACGTCGCCGCTGACGCCGCCGAACTGCGACTTGAGGCCCTCGTCGATGCAGGCGAGCACGTCGGGGTCGGCGAAGGGCGCGATCTCGGCCGACGCGGCGTCCTCGGACTCGAACACCTTGGTCTCCACGCTCATACGGCTGCCGTCGCCGGCGTCGAGGTCGCCGAGGTCGAAGTTGTCGTCGCGGAACACGGCCAGCTCGTTGCTGTCGTCGCTGAAGGTGTCGGAGCAGTCGTTCAGGGCGCCGGACTCGCTGTCGTCGGCCTCGCTCGCCTCCCAGCCGTCGGGGAAGTCCGAGACCGTGAGGTCGACGGTCTCGGCCCGCGCCTGGGCGTCGGCATCGCCGCCGTCGTCGGCTTCGGTGGTGGTCACCTCGTCGTCGCCCGCGGTGGTGGTCGTGTCGTCGGCGGCGGTCGTCGTGGTGTCCTTGGCGTCGTCGCTTCCTGAGGTGCTGCAGGAGGCCAGCAGCAGCGCAGCGAGGACGAGCGCGGCGCCGATGGCGCGGAGCGGGGTGCGGATCACGGGACCTCCAAGGCCAGGGTGCGAGGGCCCATCCTGCCCCATCGGACGACGGGACCGGCGCGTCACCCCACCCCCAGGGCAGGGGCGACCGCGTCGTAGGTGGCGCGCACCACCAGATCGTCGCCGGCATCGGCCAGGTGCAGTCCGTCGGGGTCGCGGATGCGCACGGTCTTGCCGTCGATCTCCTTGGTGGGCGTGAAGGTGCCGTCGGGCGTGAGCACCTGGCGCCAGTCGATGCGATCGACGCCGAGCCCCGCCGAGATCTCGTTGAACTTCGGGATCCGCTCCACGTAGGTGGGCCAGAGCTGCTCGGACGCCGCCGGCGTCACGACCCAGAACACGTCGGCCCCGTAGCGGGTGGCCTCGGCGACCGCCGCCTCGGCCTGGTGCTTCCACCAGCGGTACATGTCGTCGCTCTCGGAGGTGACCGTGCTGCCGTCGGGGGCCCGGAACAGGGGCTCACCGACGCCGTAGTTGCAGCAGGCCTCGATCACCACCACGTCGGGGTGCCAGGTGTCGACCTGGTAGCCCAGCTCGCGCACCCACCAGCCCTGCCCCGACAGCAGGCCCGAGCCGTACCCTCCGACGAACCGGGTCTCGATGTCCTGCGAGCGGAACTTCAGCTCGAGGAGGCCCGAGGCGCCGAACATGAGCGAGTCCCCGACGAACAGGACGCGCCGATGGCCGTCGCGAGAGGGATCGCGCTCGAGGCGCTGCCACACGTTCCGGCCGACGGCGACGAGCACGAGCGAGGCCGCGACGAGGGCCAGCACGAGCACCGCGGCCGGGATCCGGCGCAAGGCGGTGGTGGGGGGCGCGGGCGTCGGGACCACCGAGCCAGTGAACCAGGCCGGCACCGCCCGATCGCGTCAGGACCTCGCCGAACGGGGTGCGCCGGTCCTGCGGGCCACGAGGACCGCCAGGTCGTCCTCGGGCTCGCCGACCGCCGCGGCCAGCCCGTCGGCCAGGGCCTGCGCGCTCACCGAGGCCGCCGCCCGGCCCACCTGGTCGACGAGCGACGCGACGCCCTCGGCCAGGGAGCGGTCCCGGGTCTCGACGAGGCCGTCGGTGAACAGCACGAGCCCGTCACCCGGCGCGAGGTCGCAGCTCGCCACCGGGAAGCGGCCCGCCCCGTCGACGCCCAACGGCGGCCCCCCGTCGGCCTCGAGCACCTCGGGGGTCGCCGACCAGAGGATCGGGTGGAGGTGCCCGGCCCGCGCCCACGTGACCCGCGAGGTGCCGACATCGAGGACGGCGTAGCAGCAGGTGGCGAACAGGTCACCGGTCGTGAGGCGAGCCAGCACCGCATCGGCCCGGGCGAGCACGCGGCCGGGCGCCTCGTGCTCGTGGGCGAGGGCCCGCACCACGTTGCGCACCTGCACCATGAACGCCGCCGCCTCGGGCCCGTGCCCGGCGACGTCGGCGATCACGAGGCCCACGCGGCGCTCGTCGAGGGCGAAGGCGTCGTACCAGTCGCCACCGATCGGCTGGGCGGCGGCCGGCTGGTAGCGGGCGCCGAGCTCGACGCCGGCCACCGACGGCATCGCCTGGGGCAGCGCAGCGCGCTGGAGGAGCTCGACGACCTCGCGGTGGCGGACCGCATCGAGCTCGGCCCGGCGCCGCTCCTCCTCGGCCTGCACCTGGGCGGTGATGTCGCGCGAGGAGGCGAGGTAGCCGTCGTCGAAGGGCACGACGGTGAGGCTCCACCAGCCGACGATGGGGCGGCCGTCCGCCGTGGTCCCCTCGTAGCGCACCCGTTCGGCGACGAGCGGCTCCCGGGTCTCGACCACCTGGCGGAACGCATCGAGCAGCCCGTGGTCGGCCCAGCCGGGGAAGAGCTCGAGGACCCGCCCGCCGAGGAGCTCCTCGCCCGCGCGCCCGGCCCCGTCGACGAAGGCCCGGTTCAAGAAGGTGAGCGAGAAGTCGACGATGGCCCCGTGCCGGTCGCGCACGGACGCACCGATGGCCACGTGGTCCTGCATGGCATCGAGGACATCGCGGAACCGCCGCTCGGAGTCCATCGGCCGATGCTACGGGTCGTCTCGGGGCCGCTCGGGCTCGGCGCCGACGCCACGACGCCGCAGCTCGACGCGCACCTCGGGGCCCACGAGGGCATCGAGCTCGGCGGCGAGCGATTCGATCACCGGCCGGTCACCGACGAGCGCGCCCTCGCCCTCGGTGCAGCACCAGTGCATCGTCGCGCCGCCTTCGCCCCAGTCGTCGCGCCGCCACGGTCGCAGGGTCGCGAGCACCCTGCCGCCGGGCGCCGCCTCGCGCTCCACGCGCAGCGGGAGCTGCCAGCACACCGCCGGCTTCCAGTCGATCGGCGATTCGCCGTCGGCGCGCGCGCCGAGGTGCAGCGCGCACCCCGGCCCGCCCGCGAACCCCGGTCGGTTGAGGAACACGCAGGCACCGTCGACGAGGGCGGTGGCCAGGCCGCCCGCGTCCGCCTCGCGCACGACGCCGTGAGCGGTGGCGTGGCGGTGGTGCTCGAAGGTCGCCGGGTCGAGGGTGGCGGCCAGGGCGGCGATCGTGCGCGCCTCGTCCTCGTCGAGCAGCTCGGCACCCACCGAGCAGCAGCCCTGCTGGAGCTCGGGTGCGGGCTCGTCGCCGATGCCGGGGCACCCCGCACCCCAGGTGCACGCCCACGACGAGGCGAGGAACGTGGCGTCCACCCGCCAGCGGGTGCCGTGGCCGTCGTCGACCTCCTCCCAGCGGGTCACGCCGAGAGCCTCGCGCGGGCACGGCGCCCTAGGGTTCCGGCCACCGACGCACCCGGGAGGAACCGTGCGCCCCACCGCCACGCGGCTCGCCGCCGCCACCGCCCTCGTCGTGCTCGCCGCGGGTGCCGTCGGCTGCGGGACCTCCGACGAGGCGACACCGACCACCACGACGACCACCGCCACCACGAGCGCTCCGTCCACGACCGAGGCGACGACGACGAGCCCCGAGGGGACGCCGGCCGCGCTCCCCTCGTGCGACGAGGTGCTGCGCCTCTACACCGAGGCGTTCACCCCTGACGACCTGCAGCCGGTGGTCGACCTGTTCCGCGCCTGGGCGCCGGCGATGCCCGCAGAGGTGGGCGCCGCCGTCTCGCGCATCGCCGACGCCTACGAGCAAGCCGGCAACCTCGGCGAGCTCGACCTTGCCGATCGCGACCTCAGCGACGATGCGCAGACCTTCAGCGACTGGACCAACGCCGGGTGCCCGGCGCCGTGAGCCTCCGCACCGGCACCGACCGCGCCGTGGCGCTGCTCGCCCGCCTCATCTCGCGCGGCCTGTTCCGCTCGGTGGAGGTGGTGGGCTTCGACGACCTCCCGTCGGGGCCGCGCCTCATCGTCGCCAACCACTTCAACGGGTTCGTCGATCCCGTGGTGCTCGCCGGCGCCCTGGGTCGACTGCCGCGCTTCATCGCCAAGGCCACCCTCTGGAAGACGCCGGGCGTGCCGCTGCTGATGCGGGCCGTGGGGGTGCTGCCGGTGCACCGGACCGTCGACGGCGGCGGCGACAACGCCGGCACCTTCCGCTCGGTGATCGCCGAGCTGCACCACGGCCACGCCGTCGCCATCTTCCCCGAGGGCACCACCCACGACGACCAGCGCCTCGCGCCCGTGCGCACGGGCGCGGCCCGGCTCGCCCTCGACGCCGCCGCCGACGGCGTCGACCTGGCGATCGTCCCGGTGGGCATCACCTTCGAGGACAAGGTCGCCCTGCGCTCCCGGGTGGTCGTGCGGGCGGCGCCCCCGATCGATCCCGCCGGCGCGAGCTACCTCGACCCCGGCGGTGCACCCGTCGGGAGCGAGGACCACCAGGCCGTGCACCACCTCACCGAGGAGATCCGCGCCCGCCTCGCCGGCGTGTCGCCCGACTTCGACTCCCTGCTCGACGCGGTGGAGTGCCGGGCCGCCGCCGACCTGGTGCTGCGCAGCGAGCCCGGCGTCCGACCGCTCGCCGAGGTGTCGCTGGCCGAGCGCGAGGCCCTCGCCGCGGAGCTCGACGACCTCGACGGCGAGCCCCGCGCCGCGCTGGGTGCCGCCGTGGCCGAGTACCACCTGCTGGTCGGCTCGCTCGGCGTGCGCGACGACCACCTCGTCCCCTCGGTCGGGCTGTCGGCCCTCGTGCGCCGCCTGGTCCTCACGACCGTGCTCGTCGTGCTGCTGGCCCCCTTCGCCCTCATGGGGGCCGTGGTCAACCTCGTCCCGGCCCTCCTCGTCGCGCTGGCCGGCACGGTGGCCTCGGCACCGGTCTCGAAGGGCACGAACCGAGTGCTGGCCGGTGTGGTGGCGTTCCCCGCCACGTGGGCGCTGCTGGCGGTCCAAGACGTCGGCTCGGGCCGGGCCGCCGACGCGTTCGGTGCGTTCACCTGGCCGCTCTCGCCGGTGATCGAGGCGGCCTTCGGCGACCGGGGCGGCTGGGGGCCCTCGCTGCTGGTGTTCGTCGCCGCTCCCCTCTTCGGGCTCCTCGCGGTCTGGCTCGCGGAGCAGGTCATCGCCTGCTACCGCACCGCCCGGACCGTCTGGGGCAACACCAAGCGACGCGGCCAGCTCCGGCTCCTGCTCGACCAGCGCGACGTCGCGCTCGACGCGATCGTCGCCGCCCGCCGCTCGGGGTGATCAGACCTCGCCCGAGCGCTGGAGGGCGGCGAGCGACGCCCAGCACGGCAGGATCGGGAGCCAGTAGCTGAAGAGGCGGAACACCAGCACGATCGCCGCCGCCTCGCCCGCCTCGATCCCGAGGCCCACCAGCCCGGCGGTGAGCGCGGCCTCGATGGCGCCCACCCCACCGGGGGTCGGCGCCGCGGACGCCACCGTGTTGGCGGTCAGGTACACGACGCCCACGACGGCGAAGTCGACGGGTTGGCCGAACGCCCGCATCGTCTGGGCGAAGCAGATGATGGTGAACAGCTTCGCCGCCGTCGCTCCGCCGAAGAGCAGGGCGAGCTTGGAGGGCCGGCCGGCGAGGTTGCGGACGTCCGCCCACACCGACGTCACGTTCACCTTGAGGTCGTTCCAGAGCTTCCGGCCGAAGCGGGTGGCGAGCAAGGCGCCGAGCGCGGCGAGCACGACCACCACCACGATGGCGATCACCTGCCCCGAGGGCATCGAGAACCCCGAGCCGGTGTCCTGGTCCTGGGCCGCCGCCCGGCCCGCCCAGGCGAAGAAGGTGACGCCGAGCACCACCTGGGCCACCCCCGAGGCGGCCGAGGTGATCGCCACGCTCGACGCCGCGTTCACGAGCGGCACGCCGTTGCGCTGGAGGTACCGGGCGCGCAGCGCCATCCCGCCGGCGTTGGCCGGGGTGAACCGGTTGAGGAACGACTGGGCGAACATCACCTGGGTGGTCCGCAGGAAGGGGAGCCGCCCGGTCACCGCACCGAGCAGGCTCGCGGCGCCGGCGGGATAGGTCAGCAGGGGGAGGACGAGCAGGATCGGGATGTAGGCCGGGTTGGCGTCTTGCACCGCATCCCAGATCTCGCCGGCGTTGGCGAGCATCGACAGCAGCAGCTGGGCCAGCACGAGGGTGGCGACGAACACGATGACCTTGCGCACCGTGAGCCGCTCGAGCTTGGCCATCTCGTAGGCGTCCACCCCGGCGGCCTCCTGCACCGCCGTGCGCAGCTCGCCGAGCAGCTCCTTGCGGCCGCGCAGCGCGGCGCGCGTCTCGGGCGCGACCGCCAGGGGCTGGAGCAGCGGCAGCACCGACCCGAGCGCGGCCCCGTCGACGTGCTGGCGCGCCGCCGCCACCGCCCGTTCGACCCCGACGGCGAGGGCGACGGAGACCAGGAGGTCGGCGAGGTCGTTGTCGAGCTGCCGGTCGGTGGCGGCGAGCGTCGTCCAGCGCAGGTCGATCAGGCCGACGTCGCCGTCGTCGGCCAGCCACACGTGGTCGAGGCTGAGCCATCCGTGGGCGAGGCGGGCGGCGCGCAGCCGGGCGAGCTGGTCGAAGGCGGCGACCAGCACGTCGTCCGTGAGCCGCGCAACGTCGGCGTCCGCCGCCGTGGTCCCTGCGAGGCGCTCGAGCAGCAGCACCGCGGCGCGCTCGTCGGTCGAGCTCACGGCGAGCACGGCGGGGACCCGGGCCCCGGCTCGGGCGGCGCGCTCGCACGCGAGGGCCTCGTGCTCGATGACCTGGGTCGCGCCGGGCGAGCTCCGATCGCCCGGATCGGCGACGCGCAACGCACGGACGGCCCTCGACAGCAGCTCGGCATCGCGCTCGTCGCGCCCCACGACCTTGGCGAAGCCTTCGGCGCCGTCGGCGAGCACGACGTCGTAGGTGGGGCCGTGGCGGTGGCGCACCGCGGTGGGCGCCACGGCCGTCGCCCGTCGTCCCGCCCGCCCGATCGCGGCGGCGACGGCGTCGGCCGCCGGCCAGCGCAGGGGCGCCTTCGCCACCACCATCACGGCCGATCCGACGAACGCGCCGGCGGCGAGCGAGCTGACGATGCCCACCGGCGTCTCGACCGCGGTCATCACCCGCGCCGCGGCGACCACGCCCACCGCGCTCCACAGGGCCCGCCGCCAGGGCCTCGGGAACGTCGGCGCCAGCACGGTGGCGGCCGCCACGACGGCGGCCAGGTACGCGCCGGACGGGAAGGCCGATCCCGACACCCACGACGGACGCTCGGCCTCGTCGAGCACCACGGCCGGGACCGCGTCGACGAGGCCGCGGTCGAGCACGGCGCCCAGCACGCCGGTGACGGCTGCCGCACCGACGGCGAGGCCGATCTCGCGCCACCGCCCGCGCCGGGCCACGAGCATGGCGAGGAGCGGCGCCGCCAGGGCGGCGACCTGGACGAGGCCGATGGTGGTGCGAGCGACCGTCGGCGGCAGCCCGTCGAAGGCGAGGACCAGGCGGGCCGAGAGCGATCGAGCGTCCTCGGGGTACACGAGGCCGTAGCCGTAGACGAGGAGCCAGACGCCGACGGCGAGGATGAGGCGGGCCACGTCGGCGGGGTGGCGGACCCACACCACCCGCGGCTGCGCCGAAGCACTCGGCCGATCGTCCCCCACGTCGCGCGCGGCTGCGGCGTCCACGCGGGTAGCGTAGATGGGCTGTCGACGACCCGAGCGCTCGGTGTTCGTGGCCCGGACGGCGGAGCGGGAGCACTTGGTCGGCGGGCTGGCCGACGCGCTCGGACGCTCGACATCGATGCCCCGCCGACGGTGACGCCTAGGGTGAAGCGCCGTCACCCGTCGTGACGCCCTCACCACCCCAGGAGTCGCATCCTCATGCTCGCATCGTTCGGCGTCGGCCAGGTCCTCTGGTCGATGCTCTGGTTCTTCCTGTTCTTCCTCTGGATCATGCTGCTGTTCAACGTGTTCGGCGACCTGTTCCGCGACCACGAGACCAGCGGCGTCGCCAAGGTCCTGTGGATCCTCCTGCTGATCCTCACCCCGTACCTGGGCGTGTTCGTCTACCTGATCGTGCGCGGCCCCGGCATGGCCCAGCGCCAGGCCAAGGCCGCCCATCAGCAGGAGCAGGCGGTGCGCGAGTACATCCAGGGCGCCGCCGGCACCGGCCCATCGGTGTCCGAGGAGCTGGCCCGCCTGGCCGACCTCAAGGCCCAGGGCGTGATCGACGAGGCCGAGTTCGCCTCGCTGAAGGCGAAGCTGCTCGCCTGACGGGGTCGGTCGTCGGCCGCCTCAGGGCGCCGCGCTCGGCGCGACCGCGTCGGCATCCACCAGCTCTTGGGTGCCGGCCACGAGGTCGTGCAGGGCGCGGCGCCGCCGGCCGAGGAGGGCGGGGAGGAAGCCGAGGCCCAGCACGAAGCTGAACGGGAACGCCACGGCGCGCACCAGCGCGGCGCGCGCTGGTGCGGGTGCCAGGTCGGCGCCGACCACCCGGATGCCCACCAGCCCCTTGCCCACCGTGCGTCCGCCGAGGCCGATGCACGCCCAGAGGTAGGTGAACCACCAGGCGAGGAAGGCGAGTGCCCAGCCGGGGCCGCCGTCGTCGCGCACGTCGAAGGTGCGGCTGGTGAACAGCTCGAGCAGCGACGTCGCCAGCAGCACGCCGAGGCTGAAGGTGGTGGACACCACGACCGTGTCGACGACGAACCCGAGCAGGCGAGCGAACGGCCCGGCCGGAGCCAGGCCGCCGAGCGCCGCCGGCCGCCGATCGACGTCGCGGCGACGACCGAGCACCCGATCGATGGCCCCGAGCAGCAGGGCGTCGAGGCGGTGCAGCCGGCGCTGCACGAGCGACAGCGTGCGCCCGGCGAGCCCGGTGGCGGTCTCGGCGATCGCCTGGTCGATGCCGGCGCGCGCCACGATCCCGCGGATGTCGACCTCGGCCAGGATGGCGTCGATGTCGACCCGTCGGATGATCGCGTCGACGTCGACGCGCTGGACGATCGCGTCCACGTCGACGCGCTGGACGATCGCGTCCACGTCGACCCGCTGGATGAGGGCGTCGACGTCGATGCGCGCCATGAGCCGCTCGATGTCGAGGCGCTCCACCAGCTGATCGAGGTCGATGCGGTCGAGCAGCTCGTCGGGATCGACCGCGCCGACCGCGCGCGGCACGATCGCGTCGAACACGCGGTCCATCGGCGTGCGCGACCTGGCCATCGAGGTGATCGTACGGGCACCCTCGCCGCCCGAGCGGGATGGGCGGGCCACCCGAGTAGCGTCCGGCCCGCAGCGCCGACTCGGCGGTGCGCGCGGGGTTGATCGCCCGCACCCGCCGGGAAGGAGCGCGCTGACGCCATGGCCGACGATCCCCCCACCGCCCCCTCCTCGTGGCAGCACGACGAGCTCGCCGAGGTCGAGCGCGCCGAGCGAGGACGCCGGCTCCCGCTGCTCCTCGGCGGCGCCGCCGGCCTGCTCGTGATCGCGGCGATCGCCTACGTGCTGGTGGCCAAGCCCTTCGACGTCCAGCGCGACCTGGTGTGGCCGGCCGACCTGGGCGGCCGACCGGCCGGGCTGGGCGAGATCGACGAGGTTGCCGCCGAGGTGACGCCGGAGGTCCAGCCCGGCGCGTACCTCTGGAACGACTTCGACGGCTGGCACCTCTGGTTCGCGTTCGGCGACGGGTTCGACCGGGCCACGGGCACCATCCACAGCGACGACGACGTGTCGAAGCTCCTGCTCAGCCCCACCTCGTCGGGCACGGCGAGCGGCGACGGCGGGGAGGTCTCCTTCGCGCTCGACGACTCGGCGCCGCTCGCCGGCATCGACTTCGAGCCGGGCTTCTACGCCAAGCGCGTCGAGGTGCGCATCGAAGGGCCCGACGGGCCGCTGCCCGACGACATGGTCCACCGCGGCCAGGCGGCGAAGCCGGCGGCGCTCCCCCTGGTCGAGGAGAAGGACGACGCCCCGAACGGCTGACCCGGGCTCCTTGCCGCGGCGATTCTAATGGCCTACATTAGAACGCGTTCTCGTCTCGCTGCGTGAAGGAGCACCCATGGAGTTCGGCCTGTTCATGAACGGGTACCTGCCGGGCCCGGCCGCCCACGACCCGGCGTGCGAGCACGAGATGCTGATGCGCGAGCTCGGGTACGCCATCCACGCCGACCGGTTCAACTGGAAGTACGCCTGGTTCGGCGAGCACCACGCCTTGACTGAGTACTCCCACATGTCGGCGCCCGAGGTGGCCATCCCCTACGTGGCCGCGCAGACCGAGCGCATCCACCTCGGCTCGGCGATCATCAACCTCTCGCCGCCGGTCAACCAGCCGCCCCGCAACGCCGAGCGCGTCGCCATGCTCGACCACATCACCGAGGGCCGCTTCGAGTTCGGCACCGGGCGAGGCGCCGGCCAGCACGAGATGCAGACCTTCGACCTCAACACCTCCGAGACCAAGGAGATGTGGAACGAGGTCGCCCCCGAGATCGTCCGCATGTGGGAGCAGCGCGACTACACGTTCGAGGGCGAGCACTTCCGGGTGCCGTCGCCCCACAACATCCTCCCGAAGCCCTACGGCGTCGGCCACCCGCCGATCTGGGTCGGGTGCGGCAACCCCGGCACGTTCACCACCGCCGGCGAGCTGGGCATCGGCGCCATCGCCTTCAACTTCGAGCCGATCCACAACCTCAAGGGCCGCATGGAGGCCTACAAGGAGGGGATCGCCAACTGCACCGAGCCGCTCGGCGAGTTCGTCAACGACAACATCATGATGACCAACGCGGTCGTGCTGCTCTCCGACCGCAAGCGGGCCCGCGAGATCGCCACCTCCCCCGGGCGGGGCTACCTCAACACGATGCTGCACATCTACCACTCGACGATGCCCGTGGCGCCCGACGCCGTCTACTGGCCCGACGTCCCTCGCGGCATCCAGACCGAGGAGGAGCTCGACTGGGCCATCGGCGAGGGGTACCTCCTCTGCGGCACCCCCGAGGAGGTGTGCGAGCAGCTGGCCGCCTACGAGTCGGTCGGCACCGATCAGCTCGTGTTCGCCGTGCCCAACGAGGGCTTCGAGCACGAGGAGGTGCTCGAGATGATCGAGCTGTTCGGCACCAAGGTCATCCCCGAGTTCGACAAGGACCCGGTGCACCGGACCACCCACATGCGCCAGACGGCGACGCGCAAGCACCCCGAGTTCGGCCAACCCATCCCGGCCGACCTCCGAGCGCCCGAGGTCATCCCCACCAACGCCCTCAAGCCGCTCGGGAGCTGAGTCGGCCCCCATCGCCACCGCCACGCGCGACCGGCTGCTCGACGAGGCCGAGCGGCGGTTCGCGCGCGACGGCGTGGAGGGGGTCACCACCCGCGAGATCGTCGAGGCCGCCGGACAGCGCAACGCGTCGGCCATCAGCTACCACTTCGGCTCGCGCCAGGGGCTGCTCGGCGCGCTCCTCGCCCGCCGGGGCGGCCCCGTCGACGAGGAGCGCGGGCGTCGGCGAGCTGCCCTCGGCCACGAGCCGTCGCCGGGCGAGCTCGTCGCGTGCCTCGTCGAGCCCTACGCCGCGCTCCTCAGCGGCGACGCGGGCCGCTCGTACCTGCGGATCGTCGCCCAGCTGCGGGGCCGCTTCTCGGCGTGGCGCGTCGAGTCCGACGCCGCCACCACCGTCCACCTCGCCGCCGTGCTCGACGAGCTCGAGCGCCGGGTCGACGCGCCGCCCCCGGTCGGCCGCGAGCGGATCCTGGCGCTGATCGTGCTGCTCACCGGCACCGTCGCCGAGCGGGCGCGCCGGATCGACGAGGGCGCGGAGCTCGACCTCGACCACGACGCCTTCGTGGCCAACCTCGTCGCCATGGGCGCCTCGCTCATCGAGGCCTGACTGCGAACTGACCGTGATCTTCGTTGGCCCGCCACCGACGATCGCAGCGAGATGCCCGCGGCTACCGCGATCCGCGTCCCGGCCGTGCGACGATCGGGTGATGGACCCGGCTGTCGACGCGGTGGAAGACCTGCTCACGAGCGGGAGGGAGCGGCTCGATGCCGCGTTCGCCGCGTGCCGTCGAGATGCCAGCGATCGCGGGTACCGGCGGTACCGCTACCTCACCCGGCTCGCCTACCCCGAGGATTGGGCGACGGAACGAGCGGTCTTCCTCGCTCACCCCACCGGTGGCGAGCTTCCGCCCCGGTTTCGGACGATCATCGAGTGGCTGATCGAGGACCCGTTCGGCTATCGGACGGGCTTCGAGAAGCAGGTGATCCTCGTCCGACTGCGGCAGTTCACCTTCGCCAGGGAGGAGGCGGACCTGGTGCGGACCGCGATCCTGGGCATGTTGGCCCGGGGCTCCCGTCAGGAGTTCCGCGAGGTTCGGCGCCTCGCTCGGCGGGTCGACAGCGCGCCCTTTCGCCGCAAGCTCCGACGGCTTGCTCGGACCGCAGACGCAGGAACCGCTGAACGAGCCCGCCTGACCCTTGGACTGCTCGAGCGGCAGAGGCAGAGAAGGTGGCCGGGGGGCCAGACTCGTTGGCCCCAAACCGGCTCGCCTCGAGGGTAGCCCCATCGCCACCTCGGCCGCCCGCCCGGAATCCCTCTGGCCGAACGGCCCCAGAACGCCCTCGTCGAGGGCGGAGTCCCCCCCCGAGCTGACCGCTCACGCGCTGTCGGTCGCCAACGCGCCGTTCGCGCCCGATCCCATCGGTCACGGTGGATGGCCGCAGGAGCACGAGACCAGGAGATCTCGACGACCGACCGCATGCCGCCGTTGCGGCGACGCCCACCTCAGCCATTGGGGGACGGTGCGGCGTTCGCCCGACCGGCCGTTCGGCCCTGCCGGGCGGGGCGCCGCGACGCCTAGCCTCGCGACGCCGACCTCGGAGGATGCATGGACGAGAACCTGAAGCGCTGGGCGCCTGCCATCGGGGTGGGCGTGCTGCTCGTGATCGCGCTGATCGTGCTCGGCGTGAAGACCTTCGGCGACGACGGCGACGAGACCACCACGACCACCGCGGCGACCACCACGACGACCACCGCCGCCCCCACGACCTCGTCGGCCACGGCCACCACCGAACCCGACGACGAGCCGACCACGAGCGCGGCCCCGACCACCGAGGCGCCCCCGACCACGGCGGCGGCCACCACGTCCACGGCCCCCAGCGCCCCGCGGAGCACCACGACGACCGTGCGCGGCGAGCCCACCGACGACGACGACGCCACCGTCCTCAGCGAGTGCGCCGACCTCAACCCCTTCGCCTGCTACGACGCCGGCGCCCGCGGCCTGGAGCCGCCGAGCAGCATCGGCCCGGTGGCCCCGTGGCGCTCCGAGTCCGACAACGCCGTCGACGGTGCGTGCGGGCGGGGCTCGATGCCCGCCTGCTACGAGGCGGGCCGCCGCGGCCGCCCGATCGGCGGCTGAGCCCGCCCGGCCCCGACGGGACCAAGGTCCCGCCCCACCAGCGACCTCGGCCCGATGCGGGTACCCCCGGAGGTACCTACCCTCCAGGGTGGACCACCCACGAGGAGACCACCATGGGCCACTACGCCGACGTCGCCGCCGACCTACGCGATCCCACCCGCGCCCTGCGGCGCGCCATCCCCGACACCTGGGCCGGCTTCGGCCAGCTCCACCAGCACGCGGTCGCCGACGGCGCCCTCCCCACCCGCCTGAAGGAGACCATCGCGCTGACGATCGCCGTCGTGAAGCAGTGCGACGGCTGCATCAGCTACCACGCCCGCGCTGCCGCGAAGGCGGGCGCCACCCACGCCGAGGTGGCCGAGGCGCTCGGCGTCGCCCTGCTGATGGACGGCGGCACCGCCAGCGTCTACGGCCCGCGGGCCTTCGACGCCTTCTGCGAGTTCGCCGGGCCCGCGCCCGAGGAGAGCTGAGCCGCCCGATCGGGGTCCTTCGGCCCTGACCCCACCGGGGGCCGGGCGCGACCCTCGGGAGGAGAAGGACGAGAGGACGAGGAGGTGATCGCGATGCCGGAGCGGATCGTGATCCTCGGCGGCGGGACGGGCGGCACGCTGGCCGCCAACCGCCTGCGCAAGCGCTTGGGCGACCGGGCGCACATCACGGTGATCGACCAGGACGATCGCCACGTGTACCAGCCCGGCCTGCTGTTCGTGCCGTTCGGGCTGACCCACCCGGAGGACATCGTGCGGCCGCGAGGGCGCCAGCTCCACGAGGGCATCGACTACGTGGTCGAGCCCATCGACCGGGTCGACCTCCCCACCGACACGGTCATCCTCCAGGACGGGACGACCTACCCCTACGACGTGCTCATCGTGGCGACCGGCGCGGTGCTGGCGCCCGAGGAGACCGAGGGGCTCACCGGGGCCGGATGGGGCGAGACGACCCACACCTTCTACTCCGTCGACGGCGCCGAGAAGCTCGAGCGGGCGCTCGCCGGCTTCGAGGGCGGCCGCCTCGTGATCAACGTGGTGGAGCTGCCCATCAAGTGCCCGGTGGCGCCGCTGGAGTTCTGCTTCCTCGCCGACTGGTACTTCCACCAGCGCGGCATCCGCGACCGGGTCCAGATCACCTTCGCCACCCCGCTCGACGGTGCCTTCACCAAGCCGGTCGCCTCGGCGACGCTCGGCGGGATGCTCGAGGAGAAGGGCATCGAGCTGGTGACCGAGTTCAACACCGGCGAGGTCGACGGCGAGGGCCGAAAGCTCGTGTCGTGGGACGAGCGGGAGGTCCCGTTCGACCTCGCCGTGGTGATCCCCGTGCACAACGGCGCCGAGTACGTGGAGCGCTCCGAGGGCCTGGGCGACGAGCTGCGGTTCGTGCCCACCGACGAGCGCACCCTCCAGAGCAAGGCGAAGCCCAACGTGTTCGCCATCGGCGACGCCACCGCCCTGCCGATCTCGAAGGCCGGCTCGGTCACCCACTTCGAGGGCGAGGTCCTCGTGGAGAACGTGGTCCGGTTCCTCGACGGCGAGGAGCTCGACGCCTCCTAC
>JAGQSL010000278.1:20639-20773 GCA_020439525.1 Acidimicrobiales bacterium
CTTCAACTACGACACCGAGCCGCTGCCGGGGCACTTCCCCGCCAAGGTCGGCCTGCCGCTGCTGAAGGAGAGCCGGCTCAACCACCTCGGGAAGCTCATGTTCCAGTTCGCCTACTGGCACAGCCTGCTGCCCG
>JAGQSL010000279.1 GCA_020439525.1 Acidimicrobiales bacterium
GCAAGGGCGGCCCGGCCGGGTCCACCTCGGCGTCGAACCACCTCTACCAGGCGTCGTCGAGCGGCTACACGCTCCCGTTCACCCGGGTCTGGCTCCGGCCCCGGCTGGGCAACGCCCTCGCCTTCGGCGCCATCCCCGCATCGGGCTACGCCGCCTCGACCCGGCCGGCGGTGCTGAAGGATCGCTCGGAGCTGGCACCGTGGGGCGTGGTGGGCCTCGACCACACCGGCGAGCAGCAGGTGGAGCCGTGGAACACGAACGTCCTCGCCGTCGAGGCCGGCACCGACCGGGTCTACGTCGGGGGACGCTTCACCGGGGTCCGCAAGGGGCCCACCGGCACGATCCAGTCGCAACCCTCGATCGCGGCGTTCGACCTCGATGGCAACTGGATCTCGACGTTCCGACCGAAGGTGGCCGGCCGGGTCTGGGACCTGGCCCTGGTCGGGGGCAAGCTCATCATCGCCGGCGACTTCACGAGCGTGGACGGGGTGGCCAACACCCGGGGCCTCGCCGCGCTCGACCCCACGACGGGCGCCGTCCTGAGCGGATGGAAGGCACGCATCAGCCGGGTGGGCGGCACCGAGTGGCGGGTCCGATCGCTCGACGTGCGGGGCAGCTACGTGTACGTCGGCGGCACCTTCGACCGCCTCGTCGCCGGCACCTCGACGGTGCCCGTCGCCGTGTCGAACGCGGCGGCGGTCGCCGTGAGCAACGGCGCGCAGGGGCCCTGGAAGCCGACCCCCAACGGGAGCGTGATCGACGTCGCCGTCACCCAAGACGGCACGCGCGTGCTCCTCGCCGGCTTCTTCACCAACGTCGGGGGCAGCACCGCGCACGCGCAGTTCGGCGTCACCGCGATCGGCACGGGGGCGCCGGTGGCCGGCGTGGCCGCGTGGACCCCGTCGGCCACCGACCGGGATCGCTACCAGCAAGCCGTAGCCGACCTCGGCTCTCGCCTGGTGGTGGGGGGTGCCGAGCACACCCTCCAGCTGTGGAACTCGGCCCGGACGTCCCGGCTCGATGCCGCCATCGCCAAGCCCGGCGGCGACGTCCAGGCGCTCGAGGTGGTCGGGTCGAAGGTGTACGTCGGCTGCCACTGCGGCGGGTGGGTGTACCAGGGGACCAACAGCTTCTGGTCGCCGAGCGGCTTCCGCTCGATCGAGCCGATCAACCTCGTCGGCCTGTGGGACGCCAGCACCTGGAACGTGGATCGCAGCTGGTACCCGAGCGCCCTCAAGGGCGCCTACGGCGAGGGCGTGTGGGCCATGGACACCGACCCCCGTAGCTGCCTGTGGGTCGGCGGCGACCTGGTCCGGGGCGCCTACTCGGGCAACGCCGCCACCGACTACCTCGGCGGCTTCGCCCGCTTCTGCCCCGCCGATGCCACCGCCCCGTCGAAGCCGGGCAGCTTCGCGGTCGCCAGCACGGGCACGAGCCGCAAGCTCACCTGGTCGGCGGCGAGCGACCCCGGTGGCGGCCCCATCACCTACGACGTCGTCCGCAACGGTCGGGTCGTCGCCCAGACCTCCGCGGCCACGCTGACCTTCACCGATCCCGACGCCCCCGCCGGCACCAGCTACACCGTGCGCGCCGTCGACGCCCGGGGCAACCGCAGCGCCTCGCCGGCGCCGAAGACCGTCAGCTGAGCACCCGGGCCGGCACGCCGGCGGCGGTGGCCCCGGCGGGGACGTCGTCGAGGACCACGGCGTTGGCCCCGATCACCGCCCCGTCGCCGATCGTGACCGGCCCGATCACCTTGGCGCCCGTGCCGAGCTTCACGTCGCGGCCGATGGTGGGCCCGAAGAGGTTGCGCTCCTTGAGCCCGATGGTCACGAACGGACGGAAGCGGACCCCGGGGTGGACTTCGACGAAGCCGTCGATGACGACCGAACCGTGGGCGAAGAACACGCCCGGGTGCACGAGCACCGGGTCGCCGATCGAGATCCCAGCCCAGGCGATGGCGACGCGGTGCAGCACGACGGGGAGGACCGGGATGCCCCGGCGTCGGCAGGCGGCCTTGGCCCGGTAGGCGACGAGGGCCCCGAACGCGTCCATCTCGAAGCTCAGCCGCAGCACCTCGCGCACCACCGCCGCTCGCGAGCGCAGCGGTGCCTCCTCGCCCCGGCGCATCCGGGCGATGGCGAGGTCGGCCGCCACCGCCTCGGCGAAGCGGGGATGGCGGGCGGCGACGGCGGCGTGCAGCTCCTCGCCCTTCGTGGGCTCGCCCGTCCGACCCCGTGCCACGAGCGGCGACGCTACCCGCCCCCGGCCGGCATCAGCGCAGCGATGCGACCTCGACCACCGTCCCGCGGCGCCGGGCCTCCTCGGCCGCCCAGCCGAGCAGGTGGCTCTCCAAGGAGGTGCGGGCGTCGGTCGAGAGGCCCTCGCCCGCACCGGCGAGCGACGCGGCGAAGGCGCGCAGCACGCCGAGGTCGCCGCCGCTGTGGCCGAGGTCGCTGCGGCCGTGCTCGCCGAGGTCGAGCACCTCGTGCTCGTCGGAGCCGTGCCGGTGGATCGAGACCTCGGGGTCCACCTCGGTGATCGCCGCCCGCAGCGTGGCGAGGGTGCCGTCGATGCGCAGCGTCCGCCCCTCCTGGTGCGAGTGGCCCTGCATGGTGAAGGCGATGGTCGCGCCCGAGCGGGTCTCCATGGCCACCACCTGGTGGTCGACGACGTCGTTGTCGCATCGGTACGCGCAGCGCCCGTACGGGCTGGTGCGGAGGGCGTCGAGGCGCGACGCGCGATCGAAGGTCGCCGGGTCGCTCAGGGGGAACAGCTGGGTGAGCAGCGCGATCTCGGGGTGGTCGACCGGGTGCTCGGGCGCGTAGGCGCGGATCGCCGAGAACGTGCACTCGGGCTCGATGGGGCAGCCGTCGGTGCAGCGCGCCGGGATCTCGGGCCCCACCGACTCGGCGCGGAAGTGGGCCAGCGAGCCGAACGAGGCGACGCGCACCACCTCGTCGTCGCCGAGCAGCCACGCGAGCAGGTCGAGGTCGTGGCACGACTTGGCGAGCAGCATCGGGTTCGATCCGTCCTCGCGGCGGTACGCGCCCCGCACGTAGCTGTGGGCCATGTGGCGGGCGTCCACGTTCTCGCGGTGGTCGATGCTCACGATCCGCCCGAGGCGACCGGAGGCCACCACCTCGTGGATGGTGCGGAACACCGGGGAGTACCGCATCACGTGGCAGACGTGGAGCTGGCGACCGGCGGCATCGGCGGCAGCCACCAGCTGCCGGCACTCGGCGAGCGACGGGGCCATCGGCTTCTCGAGGAGCACGTGGCACCCCGCCGCGAGCGCGGCGAGCGTCGGGGCGACGTGCTCGCGATCGGGGGTGGCCACGAGCGCCGCCGGGGCGAAGGGTGCGCCGGGGGCGGCGAGCCAGTCGTCCACCGAGGCGAAGCAACGGTCGGGAGCGAGCCCGTGGGCCGCCGCGAAGGCGGCGCGCCGCGAGGCGATCGGCTCCACCACCGCCACGAAGCGGACGCCGGCCTCCTCGGCGCGCATCCCGTAGGAGAGCATGCCGCGGAGCCCCGCCCCCACCACCACCGCGTCGACCGTCACGGCCGGCACCCTAGGGGCGGACGCGGAGCGCCCGCCCGGCCCGGATGGGCGGCGGGCGGGCGCTCGAGGTGCCGGGAAGCGGCGACCGTCAGGACTTGGTGTACACCCGGACGTAGTCGATCTCGTAGGTGCTGTGGGCCCAGTCGACGTTGCGGATGCCGGTGGTGGTGCAGCCGCCTGGGGCGGTGCCGGAGATGGAGCAGCGGTTCAGGTCCCGCAGGTACCCGGTGGTGTCGCCGGGGCGCCCCACCCAGTTGCCTCCGACGGCGAGGTTGAGGGCGATGTCCCAGGTGGCGTTCGGATCGGAGCTGGCCCAGTTGTGCTGGGTGTCGACGTAGGTGTGCACGGCGGTGTCGTCGAGGGAGAAGGTGAAGCGCACGCCGTTGGGGTCCGGGAGGATCTCGACGGCCCAGGTGTGCCAGCCAGGGCTGAGCGTCGGTGCCTCGAAGGCGGTGGTCTTCTTGGAGATGTTGGTAGCGACCGTCGAGGTGGAGGGTCTGGGTGGTGCTGGCCCGGCACCTGCGAGTGGAAGTACTCCATGATGTCGACCTCGGCGGTGCCGGCGCCGTTGCGGTGGCGGAGCCAGAAGGCGGGCCAGAGGCCCTGCGCGTGGGGGAGCTTGGCGCGCATCTCGAAGCGGGCGTACTTGGGGTAGTAGGTGCCGGTCTCGCGCGAGCCCAAGAACCCGGAGGTGTACTGCTCGGTGGTGCCGGCCGAGCAGGTGACGGTCTGCTTCTTGGCGGTGATCTTCACGGTACCGCCCGACTGCGACACGTTGTTGGGGGTGAGGCAGGCGAGCTCGTTGTTCGAGTCGCCGTAGGTGTTGAAGTAGGGCTTCCACTTCGACGTGTTGAGGCTGGCGCCGTCGAACTCGTCGCCGCCCACCAGGGTCCAGCCCGGCCGAGTGCCCGCCACGGCGGTGGTGGTCGTGGTGGTCGCCTGGGTCGTCGTGGTGACCGGTGCCGTGGTCGTCGTGTTCTCGGGGTTGACGGGGAGCGTCGTGGTGGCCTCGCTCGACGGGCCGGTGGGCAGCTGCGTCGTGGCGGGGGTCGGCTGGCAAGCGGCGAGCCCGACGATCGCCGCACCGACGATCAGCGAGCGGATTGCGAGGGTGGGCTTCGAGGTGATCATCGCCGGGCTCCAGAGCGTCGAACGGTCCAGTGGGAACGCCCGTGGTTACGGCGCGGCCGGCGGCGCGCTTGAGCGCAGAGCGCGAGAAAATCACCACTACAAGCGATATTTCTTGCCACCCTGCGTGAATCTCACGCTCGGCGTTCAGATTACCACTGAACGTAC
Source organism: Acidimicrobiales bacterium (assembly GCA_020439525.1). Taxonomy (GTDB): domain Bacteria; phylum Actinomycetota; class Acidimicrobiia; order Acidimicrobiales; family Iamiaceae; genus Aquihabitans. The sequence continues at coordinate 4,859 of JAGQSL010000279.1, forward strand.
TCGGTCATGTAGCGGATGGACCACGCAGCGCGCGGTTGAGGCTGCCCGATCGGAACCCCTCGAGGTCGAGCGAGACGTAGCGGTAGCCGGCGGCGCGCACCGCCTCGACCACCTCGTGGCGGCGGGCGACGACCTCGGCCAACCGGGCCGCGGGCACCTCGAGGCGGGCGACGTCTCGGTGGTGGCGCACGCGCAGCTCGTCGAAGCCCAGGCGCCTCAGCGCGGCTTCAGCCGCCTCGACCTCCCGCAGCACGCCCAAGGTCACCGCCGTGCCGTAGGGCACGCGGCTGGCGAGGCACGCGGCCGCCGGCTTGGTCGCCGTCCGCAGGCCGAGGCCCTGGCTGAGCTCGCGCACGTCGGCCTTGGTCAGCCCGGCCTCGAGCAGCGGGAAGCGGGCCCCTCGCTCGGCCGCGGCCTGCTGGCCGGGACGGTGGTCGCCGAGGTCGTCCACGTTCACCCCGAGCACCACGGTGGCCCCGGCGGCGGCGGCGACGGGCTCGAGCACGTCGAGCAGGGCGGTCTTGCACCAGAAGCAGCGGTCGGCCCCGTTGGCCACGTAGCGGGGATCGTCGAGCTCGGCGGTGGCCAGCCCCTCCCACGCCAGCCCCCAGGATTCGGCCAGCGCCCGGCAGTCGGCCAGCTCGTCGGCGGGCAGCGACGGCGACACCGCCGTGACCGCCCGGGCTCGCTCGGCGCCGAGGACGCGGTGCGAGGCGTGGGCCAGCAGGGCCGAGTCGGCGCCGCCGGAGAAGGCGACCACGACCGAGCCGAGCTCGCGGAGCACGGCGTCGAGCGCGTCGAGCCGAGGGTCGGCGAGGGCGCCGGCGCTCACGGGACGGCGGTCAGTCGGCGACGCCGGCGGCGTCGAGCACCTCGGCGAGGGTGCCGACGGCACCGGTGACGAACGGCCCGAACTCGGCGTAGAGGGTGGACGCCCGGTCGAAGCGCATCGTGTAGACGACCTCCTTGAGGTCGTCGGGCTTCTCGGCGAACAGCGTGACGCCCCACTCCCAGTCGTCGACGCCCGTGGAGCCGGTGACGACCTGGAGCACCCGGCCGGCGAACTTCCGTCCGCTGGCCCCGTGCTCGTACATCATCTCCTTGCGGTCGTCGTAGGGCAGGTCGAACCAGTTGTGCACGTCGCCGCGCTGCTTCGACATGGGGTAGAAGCACCACGCCCGCTTGCCCTCCGGCGGCAGCTGCGGGTGGAGGCGGGCGCTGGCCATCTGCTCGGGCAGGCCCTGGGCGTACTCGGACAGCTCGGTGAGCGAGACGTACGAGT
>JAGQSL010000280.1:0-3939 GCA_020439525.1 Acidimicrobiales bacterium
ACATCGTGCGCGGCGTGCCGATCGATGAGGCGGGCGACTTCACCGGCAACCTGCTGACGCTGCTCAACCCGTTCGGCCTGCTCGGGGGCGTGGTCACCGCCTCGCTGTTCCTGCTCCACGGGCTGCACTTCGTGACCCTGAAGACCGAGGGCGAGATCCACGAGCGGGCCAAGGCCATGAGCGAGCGGATCGCCATCGTGCCCATCGTCGCCGGCGCCACGTTCCTCATCTGGAACCAGGTGGCCCGGGGCGAGGGGTGGACCTGGGCGCCGGTGCTCGTGGCCGCCGTCGCGCTCGTGGCCTCGGTCGTGGCCACCCGGGCGCACCGCGACGGATGGGCGTTCGTGCTGACCGGCCTCGCCATCGCCGCCGCGGTGCTGGCGCTCTTCGGCAGCCTGTACCCGAACGTCATGCCCTCCACGACCGACCCGGCCTTCAACCTCACCGTGGAGAACGCCTCGTCGACGCCCTACACGCTCAAGGTGATGTCGTGGGTGGCGGTGATCATGACGCCGGTCGTGCTCCTCTACCAGGCCTGGTCGTACTGGGTGTTCCGCAAGCGGATCGGCTCGCACCACATCCCACCGGTGTCGGTGCCCGGCGCGCCCTGAGGGGGCGCGAGCGCGAGGATCGGCCGGTGACCGCACCGGCGACCACCAGCGCACCGGGCACCCGGCCCCGCGGGCCGGTCGATCCCCGCGTCCTGTCGCTGGCCCCGGCGCTGCGGCGCCACCTCCTGGTCGTGTCGGCCCTGGCCGCCCTCGTGGCCGCGGCCGTGCTCGTCCAGGCCGAGGTCCTCGCCCAGACCATCCCCGAGCTGGTGCAGGGCGACCGCTCGCGCGCTGGGCGCCTCGTGGCCGCCCTCCTGCTCGTGGCCCTCGTCCGGGCGGCCACGGCCGCAGCCACCGACCGGTCGGCCACCGCGGCGGTCATCGCGACCCGTCGCACGGTCGCCCACCGCGTGCTCGACCGGGTCGAGCACCTGCGCGCCGACCGTCGCGGCGAGCTGGGCCCGGCCCGGGTCGCCGCCCTCACCACCACCGCGTCCGACGCCATCGAGCCCTGGATCCGGTCCTACGTCCCCGGGCTCCCGCTCGCCGTCGCCCTGCCCATCGCGGCGGGCCTGCGCATCCTCGGCGCCGATCTCACGTCCGCCCTGATCCTCGCCGTGGTCGTCCCGCTGGTGCCGATCTTCATGGTGCTGATCGGCGTGGCCACCGAGCGCCAGACCGCGAAGCAGTGGGACGCCCTCCAGCGCCTGGCCGGGCGCTTCCTCGACGTGATCTCCGGCCTGCCGACGCTCCGCCTGTTCGGGCGGGCCGACGCCCAGGTGGCCCGGGTGCGGGAGGTCACCGACCGGTACCGGACCGTGACCATGCGCACGCTGCGGGTCGCCTTCCTCTCCGCCCTCGTCCTCGAGCTGCTGGCCACCCTGTCGGTCGCGCTGGTGGCGGTGGCGCTCGGCGGGCGGCTGGTGCACGGCGACATCGACCTCGAGACCGCCCTCGTGGTCCTCCTGCTCACCCCCGAGTGCCTGCTGCCCATCCGGCGTGTGTCGGCGGCCTTCCACGCGGCGACGGCGGGCGTCGACGCCGCCGCCGAGATCCACGAGGCCCTCGACCTGCCCGTCCGCCCGCGAGGCCGACGGGCGATGCCCGACGGCGGCCCCCTCGTGGCCGACGGCGTCACGGTCGCCGCCGGTCGACGGGGGTCCCGCCTGTCGGCCACCGACCTCACCCTCGCCGCCGGCCGAGTCGTCGCCATCACCGGGCCGAGCGGCGCCGGGAAGAGCACGCTGCTCGACGTGCTGCGAGGCGCGCTGCCCGCTGACGAGGGCTCGGTCGCCCTGGGTGGCGTCGCCGTCGGCGACCTCGATCCGCGAGCGCTGGCCTCGGCGGTCCGGTGGGTGCCCCAGCGCGCCCGCCCGCTCGGCTCCACGGTGGCCGCGTCGGTCGCCCTGGGGCACCCCGCCGGCCCGGCCACGGACGCCGCGGTCGACGAGGCGATCGAGCGGTTCGGGCTCGGTGCGCTCCGCGACGCACCACCCGGCGACACCTCGGGCGGCGAGCTGCGGCGGATCGCGCTCGCCCGAGCGTCCGTCGGCGTCGAGCTCGGCACCGTGCGCTTCCTCCTCCTCGACGAGCCCACCGCCCAGCTCGATCCCGTGGCCGGCCGGGCGGTGATCGATGCCGCGCTCGCGGCCCGAGGGGTCGGGGTGGGCGTCGCCATCGCCACCCACGACCCGGCGGTGCTGGCCGTCGCCGACGAGCACGTGGCCGTCCTCCCCAACGCGCCCACCGACAGCGACGCGCCCAGCCCCCCCGCCGGGCCGGCCGACGACGTCCCCGTGCACGTCCACACCGACACGGCCCTGGTGCCCGACCCGGTCGCCGGCTGGGCCGCCGAGGTGACCAGCGACCTCGACGACGACGGGCGCGGTGCGCTGCGCTGGCTGCTCGGGACCGCCCGCGGCCAGCGCCGACGCCTCCTCGCCGCCGGCGCCCTCGGGGTGCTGACCGATGCGTGCACGATCGGCCTGGCCGCCCTCGCCGCCTGGCTGATCGTCCGGGCCGCCGAGCGCCCATCGTTCGCCGACCTGGCCGTGGCGGCGGTCGGCGTTCGGGCCTTCGCGCTCGGCAAGGGCGTGCTGCGCTACGGCGAGCGGCTCACCTCGCACGACGCCACCCTCCGGCTGCTGGCCGACCTGCGCGCCACGGTGATCGCCCGCCTGGCCCGGCTCGCCCCGACGGGCCTCCCGAAGGGGGCCCGCGGCGACCTGCTCGCCCGCCTGGTCGACGACATCGACCGCATGCAGGACCTGTTCCTGCGGGTCCTCGGGCCGATCGGCGCCTCGCTCACCGTCGGGGTGGTCGCGGCGGCCGCCGCCGCGGCGCTCGACCCGCTCGGCGGCCTCGCCCTCCTCGCCACCGTGCTCCTCGTGGGCGTCGGCCTGCCGCTGGTCGGCCACCGCGCCGCCCGCCGGCGCGGGACGCTGGCCGCCGGGCTGCGCGGCGCCATCGCCACCGACGTGGTCGAGCTCGCCGACCACGCCGAGGAGCTGGTCGCCGCCGGCGCCGCGGCCACGTGGCGGGACCGCATCGACGAGCACGCCGACCAGCTCGACGCCGTCGACCGGGCCCAGGGCCGATGGGGCGCCGCCATCGCGGCGGTCGCCGCGGCGGCGCCGGCCCTCGCCACCGCCGCCATGGTGGCCACGCTGGGCCGAGCGGGTCGTCCCACCGGCCCGGAGCTGGGCGTGCTCGTGCTGCTGCCGCTCGCGGTGGCCGAGCTGGTCGCGCCCCTCGCCGCGGCGGGGGAGGCGCTCGCCCGGGTGGAGGCCTCGGCTTCGCGGGTGCTGGCCCTGCTCCGCCGCCCCGATCCGGTGCCCGAGCCGACGACCCCCGCGCCCGATCCCGCGACCGGCGACCTCGACCTCCACGAGGTCGCGGTGGCGTGGCCGGGTGCGGTGCCGGCCGTCGCCGCCGTCGAGCTGCAGGTCGCCCCGGGCGAGCGGGTGGCCGTCGTCGGGCCGAGCGGCTCGGGCAAGTCGACCATCGCCGCCGCGCTGGTGGCCTTCCTCGCGCCGGTGGAGGGCACGTACCGGGTCGGTGGCGTCGACGCCCGCGCCCTCGGGGGCGACGGCGTGCGTCGGCAGGTGACCTGGTGCCAGCAGGACCCGTGGTTCGCCGACTCCACGCTCGCCGACAACCTGCGCATCGCCGACCCCACCGCCGACGACGACGCCCTGCGCGACGCCCTGCGCGTCGCCCACCTCGACGCCTGGCTGGCCCGCCTCCCCGACGGGCTCGAGACGCGCCTGGCGCGCGACGCGAGCGCCATGTCGGGCGGCGAGCGCCAGCGCCTGGCCCTGGCGCGAGCGCTGCTCGGGGGCCAGCGGGCGATCGTGCTCGACGAGCCCACCGCCCACCTCGACGAGGC
>JAGQSL010000280.1:4030-15909 GCA_020439525.1 Acidimicrobiales bacterium
CGGCGAGCGGCGCTACGAGCTGGTGCCGGGCCAGCCCGGCGAGCCCGCTCGGTGGCGGGCGGTCACGATCTAGGGCTCAGACGAGCGAAGCGACGCCGCTGGCGAGCCCGAAGATCAGCGCCAGCACCAGGCCGATCACGAGGCCCACCGCGATCGGGACGAGGACCCACGCGTCGCCGCCCGTGGCGTGGTCGCCGTGGTGGTCGTCGTGGCCGTGGTGCCCGTGGGCATCGCCCTCCTCGAAGCCACCGATCGGCTCGCCCTCGCCCGGGAACTCGTGCGGGCCCTGCTCGTCGACGATGTGGGGGTCGGTTCCGGACGCCATGGCCACAGCTTCGCCGACCGCACCCGGTCGGTGCCACCCCGGGCGGCTCGCCGGTGGGGGCGTCAGGGCGTGGGGCCCTGCCCGGCGCGCACGAAGGTCACCGGCGGCAGCTCCACGCCGGCCTCGGCGAGCGCCTCGGCGATCTTCACGCGCAGGAGGCGACCGACGCGCCACTGCGCGCCCGGTCGGGTCTTGCCCTGCACGCGGATCGTGGCGGCATCGGGGCCGAGGTACTCGAGCCCCAGCACCTCGGGGGTCGACAGCACGTCGGGCGCCGCGTCGTCGGACGCCCACACCGCCTCCGCGGCCCGGCCGATGACCTCGGCGGCGAGCTCGAGGTCCGCGCTCGGTGCCACCGCCACGTCGAGCACCGCCCGCGCCCACTGCTGGGACTTGTTGCCGACGCGGCGCACCTCGCCGTTGGGCACGTGCCAGACCGTGCCGTTCTGGTCGCGCAGGCGGGTGACCCGCAGCGTCACCATCTCGACCACGCCGGACGCCTCGCCGAGGTCGACGACGTCGCCCACCCCGTAGTGGTCCTCGATGAGCATGAAGGTCCCCGACAGGAAGTCGCGCACCAGGCTCTGGGCGCCGAAGCCGAGGGCGACGCCCGCCACGCCCGCGCCGGCCAGCAGCGGCCCGAGGTCCCAGCCGAGCACGTCGAGGACCTGGATGCCGGCGACGGTGCCGATGATGCCGGTGGCGACGCTCCGCAGCACGGTCGTGATCGTCTCGGCCCGCGCCGCCGACCGGACGTTGACCTCGCCGGTGGACAGGAAGACCGACGGGGTGCGCGACCGCAGGCGCTTCGCGCCATCGCCCTCGGAGATGCCCTGGATCCGTTGGCCGAAGCGCCGGATGGCCCGCCGGGCCAGGCGGTTGATGATCCAGGCGACGACGAGGATCCACAGGATCTGGAGGGGCACGTCGTCGAGCCAGTCGAAGACCTTGGCGACTTCGCGGTTGCCGGTCAGCTCGAACGCCCACCGGCACGCGTTGCCCGGCCGGTCCGAGCAGGCCGTCGCCAGCTCCTCGGGGTCCACGTCGGTGAGCAGGGCGAGCACGGGGGAAGGCATCGCCGACCCACGCTACCGAGGTCTCAGCCGACGCCCACGAGGTCGGGGTCGGGCTCGTCGTCGCCGGCGACCTCGGCGGCCGTCGTCGGCGCCGGTCCTCGTCCGGGCTCGTACTCGGGGGCGGGCAGGGCGCCCTCGCCCTCGAGGTCGAGGTTGGGCAGCAGGCGATCGAGCCAGGCGGGCAGCCACCAGTTGCGGTCGCCGAGGAGCTGCATCGTGGACGGCACCAGCACCATGCGGATCACGGTGGCGTCGAGGAAGATCGCCACGGCGAGGCCGATGCCGAACATCTTGACGGTCGGGTCGTCGCCGAACGCGAACGAGCCGAAGACGCTCACCATGATGATGGCCGCCGCCGTGATCACCCGGGCGGTGTGGCTGATCCCCCGGGCGACGCTGAGCGTGTTGTCGCCCGTGTGGAGGTACTCCTCGCGGATGCGCGACATGAGGAAGACCTCGTAGTCCATCGAGAGGCCGAAGAGGATGGCGAACATGAACATCGGCAGGAAGCTGATGATCGGCAGCGACTCCTCGATGCCGAGCAGCGACCCGCCCCAGCGCCACTGGAACACGGCGACCAGCACGCCGTAGGCCGCCCCGATCCCCAGCAGGTTCATGAGGGCCGCCTTGAGGGGCACCAGCACCGAGCGGAACACCATCATCAGCAGCACGAACGACATCAGCAGGACCGAGCCGATGAAGATCGGCAGGCGGCTGGTGATCTTGTCGGAGATGTCGATGAAGAACGCGGTCTGGCCGGTGACCGCGGTCTGGCCCACGCCCGAGCGCTCGACGGCGTCGGGGAGCACGTCGCCGCGCAGCCGGTGGACGAGCTGCTGGGTGGCGGCATCCTGCGGGGCGCTCTTCGGGAACGCCGTGAGGAGGGCGAGCTCGCCGTCCTCGCTGATCATCGGGTTCGGGGCGACGGCGGCGACCTCGCGGTCGGCGGCGATCGCGTCGACGACGGTGGGCAGCGCGTCGGCGAGGGGACCCTCCCCCTTGGTGACGACGATGGCGAGGGGGCCGTTGAACCCGGGCCCGAAGCCCTCGGCCAGCAGGTCGTAGGCGGCGCGGGTGGTGGAGCCGGGCGGGTCGTTGCCGGCGTCGGTCTGCCCGAGGCGGATCGAGAAGAACGGCACGATGAGCAGCACCAGCAGCGCCGTCGACCCGAGGGCGTAGGGCCAGGGGTGCCGCGACACGTGCCGGGACCAGCGGGCGGCGACGGTGGTGGCGTCGTCGGCCATCCCGAGCTTCACGCCCGGGACGCGGAGCTTGTCGATCCGGTGGCCGATGATGCCGAGCAGCGCCGGCAGCAAGGTGATGGCGGCGATCACGGCGACGGTGACGGTGACCGCGATGGCACAGCCCATGAGCGCGACGGAGCTGATGCCCACGAACGCCAGGCCCAAGATGGCGATCACGACGGTCGTGCCGGCGAACACCACCGCCTGGCCGGCCGTGGCGATCGCCCGCCCGGCGGACTCCTCCACCGTCATGCCCCGGTGGAGGTGCTCGCGGTGGCGGGTGACGATGAACAGGGCGTAGTCGATGCCCACGCCGAGGCCGATCATCGTGGCGAGGGTGGGGGCCACGGTCGGGACGCTGATGACCGACTCGAGGACGGTGATGATCCCCAGCCCGGTGCCGAGCCCGATGAGGGCGGTGCCGAGCGGCAGCCCCATCGCCACCACCGAGCCGAAGGCGAGCAGCAGGACCACGATGGCCACGAGCAGGCCGATCACCTCGGAGCTGCCACCGATCTCCTGCTCGCCGATGCGCACCTCCCCGCCGTACTCGACCTGGAACCCGGCGTCCCGCAGCGCGGCACCGGACTCGACGAGGCGCTCGCCCGGCGCGGTGCCGAGGTCCGCGGGGTCGCTGTCGTAGGTGACGAAGGCGAAGCCGATCGTGGGCTCGACCGGCGACGGGGTGAGGGCCCCGACCTCGGTGACGCGCGGCTGCTCGGCCACCAGGGCCAGGTAGTCGGCGACCTGGGCGGCGATGTCGTCGTCGGCGAGCGTGGTGCCCTCGGGTGCCCGGAGCACCACCTGGGCTCGGGCGCCCTCGTCGGGGAGAGTATCGGCGAGCAGGTCGCGGCCGGCCTGGGCCTCGGTGCCCGGCACGGAGAAGTCGTCGACCACCTCGCCGCCGAGCGCTCGACCGACGATGCCGATGCCGACGAGCGCGACCAGCCACAGGCCCAGCACGAGCCAGCGACGGCGGACGGTGGCGCGGCCGAGCCGGTACAGCAGGTTGGACACGTCTCTCCCGGGGGCGATCGTCGGAGCTCTCACTCTGATCGGCCGGGATCCCGTCGATCCAGGTCGGAGCGACGGTCATCGGTCACGTCAAGGTGCGCCCTCGCTCACCTTCTCGATGCGGATGACGAAGGTCAGCGGCTCGTTGCTGTCGATGACCGGTGGCGACCCCTCCGCGCCGTAGGCCAGCGCCGGTGGGATGTCGAGCTGGACGAGCGCCCCCTCGTGCTGGCCCACCAGCCCGTCGGTCCAGCCCGGGATGACCGAGAAGGCCGTCGCGGTGGGCTGCGCATCGCCCAGCGCGGCGGTGATCGGCGCGCCCTGCTCCCAGGAGGATCCGAAGGCGGCCCCGGTGCTGCAGGCGATGCCCAGGTAGTCGACCGTGACGTACGAGGTGTCGGTGGCCTTGGGGCCGCTGCCGGCCTCGAGCACGGTGACCTCGACCTCGTCGGTGGGGGCGACGTCCGGCAGCTCGATGTCGGTGGGTGCGCCACCCGCGCCGTCGAGCCCTTGGGCGTCGGCGCACTCGGTGGGGGCGACCCGGGTGGTCGTGGTGGCGAGCGGGTCGGTGCCCGGCGCGCCGGTGCCCGGCGTCGAGCTCGCGGCATCGTCCGAACCGGCATCGTCGGACGAGCCGCAGGCACCGACCCCGAGCAGGAGGGCAACGGCCACGGCTCCCGCCGCGAGGCGGCGCATCAGCCTGCCGCCTCGGTGGTGGTGGTCTCGGCGTCGGGGGTGGCCTCGCCCTCAGCCGGCACGGTCGAGGTGGTGGGATCGGCCGGGGCCTCCTCGGTGGTGTCCACGATCCGCACGACGAAGGTGAGCGGATCGTTGGGGCCGATCGCCGGCGGGTTGCCCTGCTCGCCATAGCCCTTCTCCGAGGGGATGTCGAGCTGCACGAGCGAGCCCACCTTCTGGCCGGCCAGACCATCGGTCCACCCCTGGATCACCGAGAACGCCGTGGCCGACGGCTCGGCATCGGCCAGGGCGACCTGGATGGGCTCCCCCCGGTCCCACGAGGAGTCGAACTGCTGGCCGTTCGAGCAGGCGATGCCCAGGTAGTCGACCGTGGGGTAGCTCTTCGTGGTCACCTCGGCGCCGTCGCCCTCCTCCAGCACGGTGACCTTCACGTCGCCCTCGGTGGGGGTGGCGGGCAACGTGAAGTCGGCGAGGGTGGGCTTGCCCTCGGCCTCGGGGATGCCGGGCGAGGGGTTGCAGGCGGTGGGGGCGTCGGTGAGCGAGATGAGGTCGACCACGAACTCGAGGTCGGCGTCCTTGCCGATGCCGAGGCCCTCGTCGCCGGTCTCGCCGTACGCCTCGGCCGCGGGGATCAGCAGCTGGCGTCGGGCGCCCACCTTCATGTCGGCCAGCCCGGTCTCGAGGCCCTGGATCAGCTGCCCGGTGCCGAGGCGCACGGTCAGGGGCTGGGGGTCGTCGTAGGTGGAGTTGAACACCTTGCCGTCGGCCACCGTGGCGCCGATGAGGTCCACGGTGAGGTACTTCGTCGCGTCGGCCTTGCACGCCTTCTCGGCGCCCTTCTCGAGGTCGGTGACCTTGGTGGCGTCGCCGACCTTGGCGCCCGCATCGATCTCGGGGACGTCGTCGGCCCGCCGATCGGCCTCGGTGATCGTGCAGCCCAGCCCGTCCTTCACCACCTTCCCGCCGAGCTCGTCGCTCCCGCAGCCGACGAGGAGGAGCGCGAGGACGAGGGCGCCCGCCACGAGGGGGCGCGAGGTGGTGCGTGCGGTCCGAGCCATGGGGGCGAACCGTATCCGAGCGGCCTCGTCGCCCACGGGTCGCCGAGCCGCTCGGACCAGCGGTCCGGTAGCGTCGGGCGCCGTGCTCGACGGGTCTGGGGGCCGAGCGGGCGTGCAGCGCCCCGCCCACCGCCGGCGCGGCGCGCTCGCCCTCACGACGTTCGTCGCGCTCGGCACCCTCGCCGCACCGGTGCCGGCGGCCGCCCAGGGGAGCCCCGCCGAGCAGCTGGCCGCCATCCGCCCGGCCGAGACGCCCGGCATCGACCCGGTGCTCGACGCGGTGGCGGTGCGCACCACCCCGACGCTGCGCCGCGCCGAAGACCGCCTGGCGTCGGCCCTGGCCGACCAGCGGGAGGCCTCGCTGCGGCTCATCGACGCCCAGCGCACCCGCCAGGAGCGGGCCCTGCGCGCCACCGAGGCCGACCAGCGCGTGATCGGCGCCGAGCAGGCCTTCCAGGCCGCCCAGCAGCAGCTCGCCGACGAGGAGGCCGAGCTCGATCGCCGCGTCCGCACCGAGCGCCGCACCCGCGCCGCGCTCACCGTGGAGCAGGACCGCCTGCGCCAGATGGCGGCGAACCTGTACGCCACGGCCCCCGACGACACCTACGCCGTGCTCGGGAGCCTGAGCGACTTCACCGAGGCCGACCGGCGCGACGCGGCGCGCGACCGAGGTGTCGAGGTGCAGAGCGAGGCGGTGGAGGACGCGCGCGCCCCCTGGGAGGCGGCGCGGCAGGCCCGCACCCGCCAGGAGCGCCGCACCGACGCCGCCCGTTCCGACGCCGCCGAGGCGCTCGCCTCGCTCGCCGAAGCCCGCGACGACCGCGACCACGCCGCCGAGCGCCTGGGCGAGGCCGAGCGCGCCGTCGGGGTCGCCCAGGCGAGCTTCGACGAGGATCAGCAGGGGGCGCTCGACGCGCTCGCCGGGCGCCGCGAAGCCCGCCTCGAGGCCGACGTCGACGCCGCGCCGCTCACGCTCGTGGCCCTGCACGCCTACTGGCGGGCCGCGCAGCTCGCCCCGTGCCGCGTGCCGTGGTGGGTCATCGCCGGGGTGGGGCGGGTGGAGACCCGTCACGGCACCGCGTTCGGCAGTCGGGTCACGCCCGACGGCGACACGACCGTGCACATCATCGGCATCCCGCTCGACGGGCGCCCGGGAACGCTCGCCGTGGGCGACACCGACGGCGGGCGGCTCGACGCCGACCCGGTCTGGGACCGGGCGGTGGGGCCGATGCAGTTCCTGCCCGGCACCTGGGGACGGCTCGGGCGCGACGGCAACGGCGATGGCGTCGCCGATCCCCACAACCTCTACGACGCGGCATCGGCCGCCGCCGGGCTGCTGTGCCTCGGCGGTGGCGACCTGCTCGACGAGGGCGCCCAGCGGGCGGCGCTGCTCCGCTACAACCGGTCGGTGCCCTACGGCTCGCAGGTGCTCGCCGAGGGCGGGCGGTACCGAGATGCCCTCCCGGAGCTCGACGACCTGCCGCCGATCCCCGAGCTCGACCCCGCCGGCGGATGACGACCCCTCACGGGAAGGGCAGGCCCCCCGCCTCGAGGTCGAGCAGGAACCGCTTGCGGTCCACCCCGCCGGCGTAGCCGGTGAGCGACCCGTCGGCCCCGATCACCCGGTGGCAGGGCACGACGATGGCGATCGGGTTGCGCCCGTTGGCCAGCCCCACCGCTCGGAAGCCGTTGGTGGCGCCGATGGCGCGGGCCACCTCGCCGTAGGTGCTGGTGGTGCCGTACGGGATGGCGCGCAGCTGGGCCCAGACCCGGCGCTGGAACTCGGTGCCCGCCGGCGAGAGCGCGAGGTCGAAGCTGCGTCGCTCCCCGGCGAAGTACTCGCCCAGCTGGCCCGCCGCCTCGTCGAGCGAGCCGTCGTCGGGCGCCAGTCCACCGAGCTCGATCGGGGCGAGGTCGGGGCCGGTCATGAGGCACCGGGTGAGGGCCCGACCGTCGCCGGTGAGGACGAGGTCGCCGATCGGCGAGGCGACGACGCGGTACCGATCGGTCGTGGGGGGTGCGGCAGCGACCATGGAGGCCACGCTACGCCCGGCACCGGTGCCTGACTGGCGGAAATCGGACGGAGGCCCGCCAGCACGGTCGCCGCCGATACGGTGTGGGACCCCACGAGACCAGCGACCCGGAGGACCCGAGGCGATGATCGAGGCCCGCGGGCTCACCAAGCGCTACGGCAGCACGGTCGCCGTCGATTCGCTCAGCTTCACGGTCGAGAGCGGTCGCGTCACGGGGTTCCTCGGCCCGAACGGCGCCGGGAAGTCCACCACGATGCGCATGGTCCTCGGCCTCGACCGCCCCGATGCGGGCGGCGTCCGCATCGACGGCCAGCGGATGACCGATTTCGCCACACCGATGCGCTCGGTGGGCGCCCTGCTCGACGCCGGCTACCTCCACCCCACCCGGAAGGCGGGCGACCACCTGTGGGCCCTCGCCGCGTCCAACGGCCTGCCGCGTCGACGCGTGGGCGAGGTCCTCGACCTCGTCGGGCTCGGCGAGGTGGCGAAGAAGCGGGTGGGCGGCTTCTCCCTCGGCATGCGCCAGCGCCTCGGCCTCGCCGCCGCCATGCTCGGCGACCCGAAGACCTTGCTGTTCGACGAGCCGGCCAACGGCCTCGACCCCGAGGGCATCCAGTGGATGCGCCGGTTCCTGCGCGGCCTCGCCGACCAGGGCCGGACGATCTTCGTGTCGAGCCACCTGCTCACCGAGATGTCGCTCATCGCCGAGGACCTCGTGGTCATCGGGCAGGGCCACCTCATCTACCAGGGGCCGGTCGGCGGCTTCCTGGAGGGTGCGGCCAAGCGCTGGGTGACCGTCCGCAGCCCGCAGCTCGAAGCGATCGCGCTGGCCCTCCGCGACCAGGGCGCCGAGGTCGTCCCCGTCGCCGGGGGCTCGATCGACGTCGTGGGCCCCGACGCCGTCGCCATCGGCGAGCTGGCGGCGTCGCTGGGCGCCACGCTCCACGAGCTGAGCCCGCGCCAGGCGTCGCTCGAGGAGGTCTTCCTCCAGGTCACCGCCGGAGCCCAGCAGTACCGAGCGGGCGACGGACCCCCGCCGCCACCGGCCCCCTCCGGAGGAGCGCCCTCGTGATCGACGTCATCCGCTCCGAGTGGATCAAGCTCCGGACCGTCCGCTCCACGATCATCACGCTGTTCGCCGCGGGGGCCATCGTCGTGCTGTTCGCCGTGCTCTCCATCAACAACATCAACGGCAACCAGAACACGCGCTGCGTCGCCCAAGGAACCGCCGACACGGCGACGACCATCCCCGACGACGGCAGCTTCGGCGTGGACTCGTGCGGCCCCGACGCCACCCTCGTGGCCGAGCCGGCGGTGGTGCACCTGAGCGACGTGACCGCGGGGGTCACCATCGCGGCCTTCGTGTTCGGGGCCCTCGGGGTGCAGATCATCGGCCAGGAGTACCGGTTCAACACCATCCGACCCACGTTCACCGCCGTGCCCCACCGACCTCGGGTGCTGCTGGCCAAGCTCGCCGTGATGGCCGCGTCGACCGCCGTGGTCGCCCTGCTGATGACCCTCGTGTGCTGGGCCATCGGCAGCGCGCTGGCCGACGTGTGGGCGGTGGACGGCACGGACCACCGCCTCCTCTGGTCCATCCCGCTGTTCGCCGCCCTCTGGACGATGGGCGGGATCGGGGTGGGCGCCATCGTGCGCCAGCCCATCGCCGGGATCCTCGCGCTGCTCGGCTGGGCGTTCATCGCCGAGCAGATCGTGGGCAGCGTGGTGGACGGCAGCGCCCGATGGCTCCCGTTCCTCAACGGCATCCAGATGACGACGCGCGTCGGCGAGGGCCAGCAGGACGTCCGCCCCCTGCTCGAGGGCGGCATCTACTTCGCCGTCGTCTGCGCCGCGCTCTTCGCCCTGGGGACCGTGCTCGCCGACCGACGGGACGCGTAGCCCGATGGCGACGGCCCGCCAGGTGGAGCGAGCCCTGCGAGAGGTGCGGGCGGCCTGCCTGGCGCTGCCCGAGGCCACCGAGCGCCTCAGCCACGGCGCCCCCACCTGGTTCGTGCGCGGCAAGAAGACCTTCGTGACCTTCCACGACGACCACCACGGCGACGGCGTCCTCGGCATCTGGTGCGCGGCGGCCCCCGGCGTGCAGGCCGAGCTGGTGGAGGCCGAGCCCGAGCGCTTCTACCGGCCCGCCTACGTGGGCCACCGCGGGTGGATCGGCGTGCGGCTCGACGTGAGCCCGGACTGGCGCGAGGTGCGCGAGATCGTGGCCGACGCGTACCGCGCCGTGGCCCCGAAGGCGCTCGTGGCCCAGCTCGACGATTCGGAGCGGGCCGCCGGGGCCGAGTAGCACCGGGCCATGCGGATCCGCTCCACCGACGACGTCGAGCTCGAGCTGCTCGACCTGGGGGGCGAGGGCACGCCGGTGCTCATCGCCCACGCCACCGGCTTCTGCGGCGGGGCCTACCGCCCGGTCGCCGCCGGGCTCACGGCGGCCCACCACGTCTGGGCGCTCGACTTCCGGTGCCACGGCGCCTCAGGCCGTCCGGCGTCGGGCGACATCACCTGGCAGGGGATGATCGACGACGTCCTCGCCGCCGTGGACGCCATCGACGACGGGCCGGTGCACGGGCTGGGCCACTCCATGGGCGGGGCCTGCCTCCTCGGCGCCGAGGCCCGCCGACCCGGCACGCTGCGGTCGACCTACGCGTTCGAGCCGATCGTGATCCCCCCGGAGTGGGAGGTCGGCACGCCCGGGGAGAACCCCCTCGCGGCGGCCGCCCGCCGGCGCCGACCGTCGTTCCCCTCGAAGGCCGACGCCCTCGCCCGCTACGCATCGCGACCCCCGCTCGGGCTGCTGCGCGCCGACGCGCTCGCGGCCTACGTCGACCACGGGTTCGCCGAGCAGCCCGATGGGACCGTCGCGCTGCGCTGCGCACCCGAGGACGAAGCTCGCGTGTTCGAGGCGCCCGGCAAGCCGACGCTGCGCGACATGGCCGACGTGGACGTGCCCGTGGTGGTGGCGCGCGGGGTCCGTGAGCCGTGGGGCCCGCAGGCGTTCGCCCCTGCCGTGGCCGACGCCCTCCCCCGCGGTCGCAGCCGGGCCTACGACCACCTCGGCCACTTCGGGCCCTTCGAGGACCCCACCACGGTCGCCGCCGACGCCGCCGCCCTCTTCGCCGAAAACGAGAACACGTTCTAGCCTGGAGGCCATGACCGATCCGACGGAGTTCGCCGCCACCCGCGGCTACCGGCCCTTCGACGCCGACAACCACTACTACGAGGCCGTCGACTGCATCACCCGCCACCTCGACCCGGTGCACGCCACCCGGGTGTTCGAGTGGGCGCAGATCGGCAAGCGCTCGTACCCGGTGATCGGCGGCAAGGTGTTCCGGGGCGTCAAGAACGCCACGTTCGACCCGGTGGCCCCGCCCGGCGTGCTGGCCGACTACTTCCGCGGCAACCCCAACGGCGACGACCCGCTCGAGCTGCTCCGCCGCCACGAGCCCATCCGCGCCGAGTACCGCGACCGCGACGCCCGCCTCGCCGTGATGGACGAGCAGGGCCTCGAGCGCTGCTGGATGTTCCCCACCCTCGGCATGATCTACGAGGACCCGCTCAAGCACGACCCCGGCGCGGTCCAGCTGATGTTCACCGCGTTCAACCGCTGGCTCGAGGAGGACTGGGGCTTCGCCTACCGCGATCGGATCTTCGCGGCGCCGTACTTCACGCTCGTCGACGTCGATTGGGCGTGCGCCGAGCTGGAGTGGGCGATCGAGCGCGGCGCCCGGACGATCGTGACCCGACCGGCCGCCGCCGTGACCGTCGACGGCCCGAAGTCGCCCGGGGACCCGATGTTCGACCCGTTCTGGGCGCGGGTGAACGAGGCCGGCATCACCGTGGTGGTCCACGCCGGCGACTCGGGCTACACCGCCCACGGCTACGCCCGCGACGGCTTCACCACCGACTTCGGCGGCGTGCCCCAGCCCATCCGCATGCTCCAGCTCGAGCGCCCCGTCGAGGACTGGCTGTCCGCCCTGGTGTGCGACAACCTCTTCCACCGGTTCCCGAACCTGCGGGTGGCATCGGTGGAGAACGGTTCGAAGTTCCTGCCGGGCCTGTTCGAGCGCCTGCAGGTGGTGGCCCGCAAGATGAACGGCTGGTTCCCCGAGGACCCGGTCGAGACCTTCCGCCGTCACATCTGGGTCAACCCGTTCTGGGAGGACCACGTCGACGACGTGATCTCGGCGGTGGGCGTCGACCGGGTGATCTTCGGCTCCGACTGGCCCCACATCGAGGCGCTCCCCGAGCCGCTCCAGTACGTGAGCGAGCTGACCCACCTCTCGCCCGCCGACGAGAAGCGGATCCTCGCCGACAACGCCGCCGAGCTGAACGAGCTCCAACCCGCCTGACAGAGCTCCGGACGGGCGACGAGCGCTCGAACCTGGCCCGGAACGTGGACGCCGGTGACCACG
>JAGQSL010000281.1 GCA_020439525.1 Acidimicrobiales bacterium
TTCCTCCGCTCGGAGACCTCGCTCATCCAGACCATCGGTCGCGCCGCCCGCAACGTCGAGGGCCAGGTGATCATGTACGCCGACCAGGTCACCCCGTCGATGCAGCGGGCCATCAGCGAGACCAACCGCCGACGCAAGCTCCAGCAGGACTACAACGCCGAGCACGGCATCGATCCGCAGACCATCCGCAAGGCCGTCACCGACATCCTCGAGTACCTCCGGCCCAAGCAGGGGGCGCCGGTGCCCGAGAAGCAGCGCCGCCGCGAGACCGAGGCCGATCGGCAGCGCCGCAAGGACCTCGCCGAGCTGCCGGGCGACGAGCTCGAGCGCCTCATCCGCACGTTGGAGGAGGAGATGGCCGAGGCCAGCCAGGAGCTGCGCTTCGAGTACGCCGCCCGCCTGCGCGACGAGATCAAGGACCTGCGCCGGGAGCTGAGCCAGGTCCGGTAGCGACATCGCGCTCGCCGATGCGGCGAGCGCGGTAGCTTGCCCCGGCGCCGGAGGAGGGGGTCCGCATGGCCGAGTTCATCGATGAGCGGACGTTGATCGTCGATGGCGTCGCGTTCGCCTGCGAGTTCCCGGTCCGAGACGCCGGGGGACACCTGGCGGTGATGAAGGACCGCGCCATGGTCGAGCGGACGATGGCGCTGGTCGAGCGGCTCTCGCCGCGCCGCATCCTCGAGGTGGGCATCTGGCGGGGAGGGAGCACCGCCCTGCTGGCCAGCTTGGCCCGCCCGGAGCAGATGGTGGCGATCGACCTCCTCGCCGATCGGGTGGCCGCGCTCGACGAGCACCTCGAGCGGATCGGCCTCGCCGACGCCGTGCAAGCCCGCTACGGCATCGACCAGGCCGACGGCCCCGCGGTCCGGGCGATCCTCGACGAGGTGTTCGGCGATGCGCCGCTCGACCTCGTGATCGACGACGGCTCGCACATCTACGGGCCGACGCTGGCCACCTTCGACGTGGCCTTCCCGCGACTGCGACCCGGCGGGATCTACGTCATCGAGGACTGGAACGGCGATCACCTGCTGGGCGACCTCCTCGAGGCGCGCCTCGACGCCGACGGTCAGCGTCGCCCGGAGGACGCCGAGATCTGGAACGCCATCGAGGCCGGGGCCTCCGATCCGCGCCGAGGCGATCCGCCGACCCGCCTCGCCCTCGAGCTGGTCCTCGCCCGGGCATCGGAGGGCGATGCGATCCGCTCGGTGTCCTTCGAAGCGAACTGGATCGTGATCGAGCGCGGCGAGGACGCGGTCGACGGCGACCTCGGGTTGGTGGGGCGGGTGCGCGACCACCACGGCCTGCTCGCCCTGGCCCCGGGCACGGCCCGCCCGCGCCCGGCCGCCGCTGGCTGACCGCACCCGCCCGATCGACCCGGCGCGCCACGTCCGGGTTCGGTCCGCCGCGCGGCGGCGCGCACCCACCAGGATGGGCGACGATGGCCGCCCCGACCGCTCCCGCCCGTCCGGCGCGCCCGTCGGGCGACCGGATCCCGACCGCGGTACGGCGATCGGTGCTGCTCGTGCTCGCGGTGCTGTTCCTCGCCATCGGGCTGCACCAGGCGGCCTGCGACGCCCCGACGGTCGACGAGGGGGTCGACGTGTCGAGCGGCGTCGCCTCCCTCGTACGCCGGGACCTGCGGATGACCCCGGAGCACCCGGCGCTGCCCAAGGCGGTGGCGGCGCTGCCCGCGCTCCTGGCCCACCCCATCGTCCCCGACACGGAGGCGTGGGAGCGCGGCGACTGGTTCGACTGGTCCGACGACTTCGTCGCGGCCAACGAGGCGGCCGGTCGCCTCGACGACATCCTGCTCTACGCCCGGGCCGCGGTGCTCCTCGAGGGGCTGGCCTGCGCCGGGCTCCTGTACCTGTTGGCGAGGCGGTGGTTCGGCGGAGACGGTGCGCTGCTCGTGGCGGCGGGTTGGCTGCTGACCCCGTACGTGGTCGGCATCGGCCACTTCGCCATGATCGACCTCCCCTTCGTGCTCGCGTCGCTCGGGGTGGCCTTGCTGCTGGCGCGCTGGTCCGATCGGCCGACCGCCGCTCGGCTCGTGGCGCTGGGCGTCGCGCTGAGCGCGGCCCTCGCCAGCCGCCACACCGCCATCGTGCTCGCTGCCCTGGTGGCGGCCCTCGTGGTGGACCGGCGCCGGGGCGAGCTCCGGGCGGCGGCCCGCGACGTCGGCCTCCTCGCCCTCCTGGCCGTCGTCGGGCTGTGGGTCGTGTACCGAGGGCTGTCGCCGGGCGGCTCCTCGTCGGGGGTGCAGGCGTCGTTCGAGGGCCTGATCGCCAGTGGGGGTGACGGCTCGATCCTGGTGAGGTTGGTGGGGGCGCTGCCGTTGCCCCTCGAGTGGCGGGCTGGGTTCGCCTACCTCGACCTCACATCGGGAGCCCGGCCGTCGTCGCTGCTCGGCCAGAGCTGGGACGGTGGCGCGTGGTGGTTCTTCCCGGTCAGCGCGGCGATCAAGGTGCCCGTGGGAATCACCCTCGGCATCGTGGGCGGCTGGTGGGTGGCCGTCCGTCGAGGGCGGGATCGGCGCGGCCTCCTGCGCTTCGTCGTGCTGCCCGGCGCGCTGCTGTGGCTGTTCCTGGTGGCCCAGCCGCTCAACCTCGGGCTCCGCCTGGCGATGCCCAGCCTCGCCTTCGCCTTCATCGGCCTCGGCGCCGTGCCGACGCTGGTCGGCGAGGACCTCCGCTCCTCGCGAACCCGGGTCGGGCTGGGCGCGATCGGAGCGATCGTGCTGGTCGGGCTGGTCTCGACGGCGGTGGCGGTGCCCCACAGCCTCGCCTGGACGCCGTCGCCCTTCACGCCCGCCTACCGGTGGGTGAGCGACTCGAGCCTCGACGCCGGCCAAGCGCTGTGGGAGGTGCGCGACTGGGCGCGCGCCCACGACGACCCGTACGTCGCCATGGACACGACGCGAGGCCTGTCGACGGCCGGGTGGAGCCGGGCCCTGAGCGACGTCGATCCCGACGAGGTCCGGGGGTGGGTGGCCGTGGGCGTCACCCCGCTGATGCAGACCCGGCGCGACGAGACGGTGTGGCCGGACCCGAGCTCCGACCCGCCGCCCGGCTTCAGCCTCGCCTGGCTGCGCAAGTACTGCCCCGTGGGCGAGCTGGGCGGCGGCAGCGTGCTCGTGTACCGCTTCGACGAAGCGCCCGACCCGGCGCCCGGCCCGGAGCGGCCGGTCGAGCCGTGCTTCGGTGCGGCGGCGTCGACCGCTCGCTGATCAGGACCGGCGGCTGCGCAGGATGCAGAGCTCGTTGCCCTCGGGGTCGGCCATCACGACCCACGAGACGTCGCCTTGGCCGATGTCGACCTTCGTGGCGCCGAGCGCCAGGAACCGCTCGACCTCGGCGGCCTGGTCGTCGGGACGCAGGTCGATGTGCACCCGGTTCTTGGTGGCCTTGGGCTCGGTCACGTGCTCGAAGAGGATGCCGGGCAGCCGCTCGGGCGCCGGACGGATCTCGAACTCCTCGGGGTCGTCGTTCACCACCACCCAGCCGAGCGCCTCGGCCCACCAGCGCCCGAGCGCCACCGGATCGAGGGCGTCGACGACGATCTGCTCCCACGCGACGGTCATGGGGACGACCTTATGGCCGCTCGCTCAGAGCCACTCGTTGCGGCGGAAGGTGGCCCACAGCGCCGTCGAGATGGTGACCATCAGCACGATGGAGACCCACACGCCGCTGTGGCGGGCGAAGCCGGGGTAGGGCACGTTCATCCCGTAGAAGCCGGTGATCAGCGTGGGCACGGCGATGATCGCCGCCCAGCTCGTGACCTTCTTCATGATTTGGTTCTGGCGGTAGTCCCGCAGGCTGAGGTTGGTCTCGACGATCGTGGCCACGAGGTCGCGCAGGGCATCGGTCGACTCGGTGATGCGCAGGATGTGGTCGTAGACGTCCTGCACGTACGGGTACAGCTCGTTGGGCACGGCGCCGTGCTCGCGACGCATGAGGGCCGACACCGTCTCGCGCATGGGAACGGCGAGGCGGTGGAGGCGGAACAGCGCCCGGCGCATCTGGAACCAGTGGAGCTGCTGCTCGGGCTCGATCGGGCGGTCCGAGAACAGGGTCTCGCTGATCTCGTCGTAGTAGTCGTCGAAGACCTCGACGGCGTCGAAGTACCCGTCGACCACCACGTCGAGCAGGCCGTAGAGCAGGAAGCCCACGCCGTGGGCGGCGAGGTCGGGGGAGCGGTCCCACCGGGCCACCACCGCGCTCATGTCGAACGCGTCGTCGGGCCGCACGGTGATGAGCCAGCGGTCGCCGATGAACACGTCGACCTCGTGCTCCACCAGCTCGGCGCGCCCCGCGTCGGCTCGGGCCGCCCGGCACGAGAGGAAGAGGTGGTCGGCGTAGTGGTCGAGCTT
>JAGQSL010000282.1 GCA_020439525.1 Acidimicrobiales bacterium
TCTCCTGGTAGAGGTAGCTCTTGTTGGCCGAGCCGCCGCCCTTGGCCATGAAGAGGAACTTGTAGGCGTCGCCGTCGGTCGCGTAGAGCTCGATCTGCGCCGGCAGGTTGTTCTTCGTGTTCTTCTCCCGGTACATGCTCTGCGGCGCGAGCTGGGAGTAGCGCAGGTTGCGGGTCAGGTAGGTGTCGTAGACGCCGCGGGCGAGCGCCGCCTCGTCGCCGCCGCCCGTGAGGACGTACTGGCCCTTCTTGCCCATGATGATCGCGGTCCCGGTGTCCTGGCACATCGGCAAGATCCCGCTCGCGGCGATCGACGCGTTCTTCAGGAGGTCGAGGGCGACGAAGCGATCGTTGGCGGTGGCCTCGGGGTCGTCGAGGATCTTGCGCAGCTGCGCCAGGTGGCCGGTGCGCAGGAAGTGGGCGATGTCGTGCATCGCCTCCGAGGCCAGCGCGGTGAGCACCCGGGGCTCCACCGTGAGGAAGGTGCGGCCCGCGGCCTCGACGGTCGACACCCCGTCGAGGTCGAGCTCGCGGTAGGTGGTGGTGTCGGGCCCGAGGGGCAGGAGCTCGGTGAAGGAGAAGTCGCTCATCGCCCGCCACGGTACGGCGATGCCGCCGGGGAGGGCCATCTGGCGTCGGGGGCGGCGCTACATTGCCGCCGCGGACGGGCGGATCGGGTCGGAGGTTGTCGATGGACGTGCTGCGGTGTTCGTGCGGGCAGCCGCTGCCGACGGCGGCGCGACGGTGCCCGTCGTGCGGTGCGCTGGTGATCCCGACGGTCCTGACCACGACGCCCGACGATGCCCGACGGCGGGCGATGCGGCGCCGCCGCGGTCGACGCACGATCGCAGTGGCGCTGGCGGGCTCGGCCGCGGTGGTCGCGGTGGTGCTCGTGGGCGTCGGCGTGATCGAGGTCTCGCTGGGCGATGGCGACGGTGACGGCGGCGGCAACGGCAACCCGGCCGCGGTGGCTGACCGGGTGCCCGGGGTCGACCGGACCGTCGACGAGCGCGGCTACCAGGAGGTCCGCTCGGGCGAGGGCACGGTGGTCGGCCGGATGGTGCCCCTGGGCGACGTGGGGCTCGTCGCGCCCTCGCCGCTTCCCCGGGTGCGGTCGGGCATGACCGTCGAGATGAGCCCGCCCGACGATGTCGAGCGGGTGACCATCACCGAGCCGTCGTCGGGCGCCACCTTCGCCGGGTTCGCCACCGGAACGATCGAGCCGGGATCGTTCTTCCCCCAGTCGGGCGATCCGTGCGAGGACCGGGCCTGGACGTGGCACGCGGAGCCGGCGTCGAGGCTCTACTTCGAGGGCGTGGTGTTCTGCCGGGGCGTGGGCGCCCGCACCCCGACGGAGTTCCTGGAGGCGTGGACGCGCGACCAGCAGGCCGGCACCATCGAGGTGCAGGAGCTCGACGGCCGCCCGTCGGCTCGGGTCACCTCGCTGTTGGCGCGTCGCGGGGGCATCTGGGACATCTGGTCGACGCAGGTGGTCCAGCTCGAAGGCGGCTGGCTGGTCGCCTACGTGGCGACGTCGCTGTTCGAGAACAGCGCGGCGCCGGACCTCGACCCGCTCGTGAGCACCATCGAGGTCCCGTGAGGCCGGCCGGGCCGGCCGGCCTGAGCGAACCGGGCCCGGGCCGGGTACAACGATCGCATGGCTGCTGCTGAGGCGTTCCGGACCGAGCACGACTCGATGGGGGAGGTGCAGGTGCCGGCCGCCGCGCTCTGGGGCGCGCAGACCCAGCGCGCCGTCGAGAACTTCCCGATCTCCGGACGGCCCATCGACCGCCGCCTCATCCGCGCCCTGGCGCTCATCAAGGCCGAGGCGGCGGCGGTCAACGCGAAGCGCAAGGAGGTGCCGGCCGTCGACGAGCGCATCGGCGACGCCATCCGCAAGGCGGCCGAGGTGGTGGCCACCGGCGCCCACGACGACCAGTTCCCGATCGACGTCTTCCAGACCGGCTCGGGCACGTCGTCGAACATGAACGCCAACGAGGTGATCGCCCGCCTCGCCGGGGCCAGCATCGGCAAGCCGGGCAAGGTCCACCCCAACGACCACGTGAACGCCAGCCAGTCGTCGAACGACGTCTTCCCCTCGGCGATCCACCTGGCCGCCACCGAGGCCGTCGAGGTCGACCTGATCCCCGCCCTCGAGCACCTCGCCGCCACGCTGCGGACGAAGGCCGACGAGCTCGCCGACGTGGTGAAGGCGGGCCGCACCCACCTCATGGACGCCGTGCCCATCACGCTCGGCCAGGAGCTGGGCGGGCATGCCACCCAGGTGTCGCAGTCCGTGCGGCGCCTGCGGTCGTGCCTGCCCCGGCTGGGCGAGCTGCCGATCGGCGGCACCGCGGTGGGCACGGGCCTCAACGCGCCGGCGGGCTTCGGGGGCGACGTGGTGCGGCGCCTCGCCAAGCGCACCGGCCTGCCGCTCACCGAGGCCACCGACCACATCGCGGCCCAAGCCAGCCGCGACGGGTTGGTGGAGGCGTCGGGCCAGCTCCGCACCACCGCGGTGGCCCTCACCAAGGTCGCCAACGACCTGCGCTGGATGGCGAGCGGGCCGCGCACCGGCCTCGCCGAGATCCGCCTGCCCGACCTCCAGCCGGGCTCGTCGATCATGCCCGGGAAGGTCAACCCCGTCCTCTGCGAGGCCGTCACCCAGGTCGCCGCCCAGGTCATGGGCAACGACGCCGCGGTCGCCTTCTCGGGCAGCCAGGGCAACTTCGAGCTGAACGTCTACCTGCCCGTGATGGCCCGCAACGTGCTCGAGTCGATCGACCTGCTGGCCAACGTGAGCCGCGTGTTCGCCGACCGCTGCGTCGCCGGCATCGAGGCCGACGTCGAGCGGTGCCGCACCAACGCCGAGTCGTCGCCGGCCATCGCCACGTCGCTCAACCCCTACCTCGGCTACGAGCGCACGGCCCAGCTCATCAAGGAGAGCCAGCGCACGGACACGCCGATCCGCGAGCTGGTGGCGGCGACCGGCGAGCTGAGCGAGGAGGAGCTCGACCGGGCGCTCGACGCCCTGGCGCTCACCCGCGGCGGGGTGGCGGGGAGCTGATCAGCCCTTGGCGGGCGAGCCCGCGTACGCGCCGGGATCCCCGGCGCCGGGCAGCTTCGGGAAGCTCCACGAGGTGACCTTGGCGACGAGCCGGCCGAGCGACTCCCATGCCTCGGGGTCCCAGCCCTCGGCCGTGCCCACGAGCGCCAGGTCCTGGCGGACGTAGACGAGCGCCGGGAGCGCCTCGAGGCCCAGGGCGGCCACGGCCTCGCGCTTGGGGTCGACGAAGGTGAGGAACTCGTCGGCCCAGGGGCCGAGGAACCGCTTGGCGTCCTGCTCGTCGGCGGTGACGATCCACGCGGTGCGGACGTCGGCGCCCCGGAACACCCGGAGGATGCGCCCGGCGGTCTCGAGCAGCCACGCGCTCTGCTCGGTGTAGGGATCGAGCACGACGGTGAGCAGCTGGAAGGTGGTGGTCCACTCGGCGATGGAGCGGGACTGGCCGCCGATGGCGGTGAGCTGCGTGTCTTCGGCGACCTGGGTGACCACGGCGGGCAGGGTAGTGGGCGCGCTCTTCGCGACGCAGATCCGTCGGCGCCATGCCCCGTCGGCGCCAAGGGGTAGCTTCGGCGCACCCGACCCAGGAGGAACCCATGCTCATCGCTGCAGTCCGCGACGACGGCTACAACGTGATGCTGCTGCTGCACATCCTCGCCGTGATCGTGGCCTTCGCCCCGAACTTCGTGTGGCCCTTCGTCTCGGTGCGCCTGAAGAAGGCCGGCAAGCCGGTGGGGCCCACCATCGCCGAGCTCGCCTCGAGCAACAGCGCCAAGATCTACGGCCCGGCGCTGGCGCTCGCCGGGATCTTCGGCTTCGGGCTGGTGGGGATGAGCGACCAGGCCTACGAGTTCAGCGAGCCGTGGCTGTCGGTGGCCATGCTCCTGTGGTTCGTCGCCCTCGGCGTGGTGTTCGGGATGATGGCGCCGGCCGAGAAGCGGGTGGCCGCGGGCGATGCCGGTGCCGAGAAGATCTTGTCGATGGCGGGCGGGATCTTGCACCTGGTGCTCTTCCTCGAGCTGATCATGATGATCTTCAAGCCCGGCGCCTGACCGAACCGACCGGCCGTCGGGGCGGCGCCGGTAGCGTCGGACCGTGCATCCGATCGAGCGCCTGCGGTTCGTCGCCCGGGCCTCCGGCGCGCCCGACGAGGACGTGGTCTCGGAGGCGGCGGCGTCGCTTGCATCGTTCGCCGACGACCCCACCTCGCTGGTCACGGCGTGCCGCCGCCTGGTGGACCGCCACCCGGCCAACGGGCCCGTCTGGTGGGTGTGCGCCCGCACGCTGCTCGCCGCCGACCCGGCCGACGAGGCGTGGCGGTGCCACGCCGATCTCGCGGCCGATCCCACGCTCGACGAGCTCGCCCACGCCCTCCCCGACGGTGGGCGCGTGGCCGTGGTCGGATGGCCCGATCGCCTGGGCGCCCCGCTCTCGCGACGGGGCGACATCGAGGTGCGCGTCGTCGACGTGGACGGCGACGGCCCCGGCTTCGTGCGGATGCTGGAGCGGCTCGACGTCGGCGCGGTCGACGTGCCGGTGAGCGGCATGGGGGCCGCCGTGGCCACCGCGGACCTCGTGCTGCTCGACGCCCGGGCCATCGGCCCGGAGGTCGCGCTGGTCGGTTCGGGTGGGTGGGCCGCAGCGGCGGTGGCCCGCACCGCAGGGGTGCCCACGTGGCTCGTCGCCGGGCGCGGCCGCACGCTCCCCCTCGGGATGTGGGGTGCGCTCGAGGGGCGCCTGGCGGGCGCTGCCACGCCCCCGTGGGAGCGCGACGTCGACCTCGTGCCCCTCGAGCTCATCGACCAGGTCGCCGGGCCGAGCGGTCTCGCACCCCTCGGACGGGGGATGGCTAGCGTGGACGTGCCCGACGCACCGGAGCTGCGTCGCT
>JAGQSL010000283.1 GCA_020439525.1 Acidimicrobiales bacterium
TTCCCGGCCGAGCGGATCGTCCGCCTCGACAAGGACAACTTCTGGGAGATGGGCGACACCGGCCCCTGCGGCCCCTCGTCCGAGCTGTTCTGGGACTTCGGGCCCGAGTTCGGTCCGGATGGCGGCCCCGCGAACCCGGCGGCCGAGCATCGCTTCGTGGAGTTCTGGAACCTCGTCTTCCAGCAGTACTTCCGCCTGGGCGACGGCAGCCTCAAGCCGCTCGAGTCGAAGAACATCGACACCGGCGCCGGCCTCGAGCGCATCCTCGCCATCACCCTCGGCACGCCCGACGTCTTCGCCACCGACGAGCTGCGCGCCCTGATCGCGGTGGCCGAGGAGGCCACCGGGGCGCGCCTCGGCGCGGATGGCGACGCCGACGTGGCGCTCAAGCTGCTGGCCGACCACGCCCGCACCATGACGTTCCTGGTCACCGACGGGGTGATCCCGTCGAACGAGGACCGCGGCTACGTGCTGCGGCGCATCATCCGTCGGGCCATCCGGTTCGCGTACCTCCTCGGCGTCGAGCGCCCGATCACCCCGCTGCTCGCCGAGCGCACCGTCGAGCTGATGGGCGACGCGTACCCGCAGCTGCGTTCGAGCGCCGACACGGTCACCGCGATCCTGGGACGCGAGGAGGACCAGTTCCGCCGAACGCTGCGCAGCGGCCTGGGCATCCTCGACGCGGCGCTGAGCGACGTCCCCGAGGGCGGTGAGCTGCCCGGGTCGGTGGCCTTCGCCCTGCACGACACCTACGGCTTCCCCCTCGAGGTGACCACCGAGATCGCCGAGGGCCGTGGCTTCGCCATCGATCGCGCCGGCTTCGACGAGGCGATGGGCGATCAGCGCGAGCGGGCCCGCCAGGGCGGCAAGAAGGGTGGCGTCGCCGTCGGCGACGAGGCCGACGCCTTCGCCGCCGTGCTCGAGGCCAACGGCACCACCGAGTTCGTGGGCCGCGAGGTCGTCGAGGTCGAGGCGCACGTGCTGGCCGTGATCCCCGCAGCCGACGGCGGGGCCAGCGTCCTCCTCGACCGCACGCCGTTCTACGCGGAGTCCGGTGGCCAGGTCGGCGACACCGGGACGCTGACGCCGGTCGGCGGCCATCCGATCCGGGTGGTCGACACCCTCCAGGCGCTGCCCGGCCTGCACCGCCACGTCGTCGACGAGCCGGGCTCGCTCGCGCCCGGCGACGTGGTCGTGGCTGCTATCGACGTCGCCCGGCGCGACGCCATCCGCCGCAACCACACGGGCACCCACCTGCTGCACTGGGCGCTGCGCGAGGTGCTCGGCGACCACGTCAAGCAGCAGGGGTCGTGGGTCGGTCCCGATCGCCTGCGCTTCGACTTCAGCCACTTCGAAGCCCTCACGCCCGCCCAGGTCGCCGAGATCGAGGACCTGGCCAACGCCGACGTGCTGGCCAACGAGCCCGTTCGCCACTTCGAGACCACCAAGGCCGAGGCCGTCGAGCTGGGCGCGATCGCGTTCTTCGGCGAGAAGTACGGCGACATCGTGCGCGTGCTCGAGGCCGGGCCCCACAGCACCGAGCTGTGCGGCGGCACCCACGTGCGCCGCACGGGCGACATCGGGCCGCTGAAGATCGTGGCCGAGTCGTCCATCGGCTCCAACCTGCGGCGCATCGAGGCGGTCAGCGGCACGGGGCCCATCGAGCGGCTCCGACGCGAGGAGGCCGAGCTCGCCACCGTGGCCGAGCGCATCGGCGTGCCGCAGCCTGAGCTGCTCGACGGGCTCGACAAGCGCCTCGCCGAGCTGCGCGACCTGCGCGCCGAGGTCCGCTCGCTGCGGGCCAAGCTCGCGTCGAGCGGCGCCTCCGACCTGGCCGCCTCGGCCGTCGACGGCGTGGTCGTGGCCCGCGTGGACGGGCTCGCTCGCGACGACCTGCGCAGCCTCGGCGTCGCCGTCCGCGACCAGCCCGGCGTGCGCGCCGTGGTGCTCATCGGCGCCCCCGAGGGCGGTGGCGTGGCCCTGGTCGCCGCCACCGAACCGGGCGGCCTCGATGCCGGCGCCCTGCTGGCCGATGCGGCGCGGACCGTGGGCGGCGGCGGCGGCAAGCACCCCGAGCTCGCCGTGGCCGGCGGCAAGGACCCATCCCGC
Organism: Acidimicrobiales bacterium; assembly: GCA_020439525.1. Taxonomy (GTDB): domain Bacteria; phylum Actinomycetota; class Acidimicrobiia; order Acidimicrobiales; family Iamiaceae; genus Aquihabitans. Next base: position 2,110 of record JAGQSL010000283.1, read on the forward strand.
ATCGACGATGCCCTCGACCAGGCCCGAGCGGCTGCCGGCATCGCGTAGCCGGCCGATGCGCGTGCTCGCCCTCGACCTCGGCTCACGACGGATCGGCCTCGCCGTGTCCGACGCGGACGGCCGGGTGGCTACGCCGGTCGGCACCCTCGAGCGCCACCGCGACCGTCCGCGCCTGCATCGCGAGATCGCCGAGCTCGTGCGGGAGTGGGACGCGGAGCTGCTGCTCCTCGGGCTGCCCATCGACCTCGAGGGACGCCAGGGCCCCGCTGCGACCGCGGTGCTGGCCGAGCGCGACGAGCTGGCGGCGGTCGTCGGCGTGCCCGTCGAGGTGCACGACGAGCGGATGACCACCCGCATCGCCGACCGGTCCCTTCGCGAGCGCGGCGACCTCGACGGGCGAGCGCGGCGCCAGCTGGTCGACACCGTTGCCGCCTCGGTCATCCTCCAGGACTGGCTCGATCGACGGCGGGGGGAGGCCGACTCGTGACCTTCGACGATCGCCCACCGGCGTCCGATGGTGGCGACGGGCCCGACGACGACATCTGGACGACCGACCCGACGGTCGGAGCCGAGCGGCCCGGCACGGTCGGCGCTGCGCCAGTCGCCCCGCGTCGCGGTCCCCGACGACCCGGCCGGCCCTCGGGCGCCGCGCCGGCGCGGCCACCGCGAGCGACGCGCCCCCCGCAACGGCGGGCCCCCGAGGACGACGAGTGGGTCGAGCTGCCGGCCGAGGGTCGGGTCCCGCGCTGGGCCGTGGCCCTGCTCGTCGTCGGAGGCCTGGTCGCGCTGGCGGTGCTCGGCGGTCGTTGGTGGTACCGCTCCCAGGTCGACCCGCCCGGCCCACCGGGATCGGTCGTGGCCGTCGTCGTCCCCGAGGGGACGACGTCGAGCGGCGTGGCCGGGCTGATGGCCGACGAGGGCGTCATCACCAACTCGACGCTGTTCAACCTCTGGGTCAACGGCAAGGGGCTCGATCCGGTCCAGGCGGGCACCTACGAGCTGCGCGAGGACATGTCGTTCCGCGAGGCCGTCGACGCGCTGAACGCCGGGCCCGAGTCGACCCCGCAGGTGGCCACGACCAAGGTGACGATCCCCGAGGGCTACACCGTCGCCCAGATCGTGGCGCGCATCGCCGAGCAGGTGCCCCGCCTCACCGTGGAGGACCTGCAGGGCGCCCTCGAGCGTGGGGACGTGCAGAGCGCGCTCAAGCCCGAGGGCAGCACGAACTACGAGGGCCTGCTCTTCCCGGCCACCTACGAGGTGACCGACGAGGACTCGGCGGTCGACGTGCTCGACCAGATGGCGGCCGAGATGGACGCCCGCGCCGCGCAGCTCGGCCTCGACGACGCCGCGGCCACCCTGAGCGCCGAGACGGGCCAGCAGCTCGACGCCTACGACCTGCTCACCATCGCCTCGCTCGTGCAGGAGGAGGCGGGCAGCGCCGAGGAGGCGCCCAAGATCGCCCGGGTGATCACCAACCGCCTTCGGGAGGGCTGGGCGCTGGGCATCGATGCCACCTCCCGCTACCTGGCCTCGATCGAGGGCGGGGAGATCGACCTCGAGAGCGAGTCCCCGTACAACACCCGCCTGCAGGCGGGCCTGCCCCCCACGCCGATCGCCGCACCGGGCGCATACGCGCTCGAGGGAGCGGCCGCTCCCGAGCCGGGCCCGTGGATGTTCTACGTGCTCACCGATCCGGGCGTGCACACCTTCGCCGTCACCAACGCCGAGTTCCTGCAGGCGAAGCAGGAGTGCATCGCCAAGGACCTCGGCTGTGGCTGACGCGGTCGACCTGCGCGGCACGACGCGCGTCGCCGCGGTCATCGGATCGCCGATCAGCCACTCCCGATCGCCCTCGATCGTCAACGCCGCCTTCGCCGCCGCCGGCCTCGACTGGGCCTTCGTCGCGTTCGACGTCGGGGCGGGACGGGCCGAGGCGGCGGTGGCCGCGATGCGGTCCCTCGGCCTCGGCGGCCTGTCGGTCACGATGCCCCACAAGGAGGCGGTGCTCCCGGCACTCGACCGGGTGAGCGACGCGGCCGTGGCGCTGCGCGCCGTGAACTGCATCGCCTGGGAGGGCGACGAGCTGGTGGGCCACAACACCGACGGCGACGGGCTCCTCCGCTCGCTTCGCCTCGACGCCGGCGTCGAGGTCGACGGTCGCCGCTGCGCGGTGCTGGGCGCGGGCGGCGCGGCCCGGTCGGTGGTGCGGGCGCTGGCCATCGGGGGCGCCGAGCGCGTGGCGGTCGTGAACCGGACCGAGGCCCGAGCTCGGGAGGCGGCGGCGCTCGGCGGCGCGGTCGCCGAGGTCGCCGAGGTGGCGGTGGTGGCCGAGGCCGACCTGGTGGTCAACGCCACCTCGGTCGGGATGGGAGAGCGCGGGCCCGACGCACCGTCGCCCGTGCCCGAGGGCCTCCTCCACGACGGCCAGGTGGTCGTCGACCTCGTCTACACGCCCCTCGAGACGGCGCTGCTGCGGCAGGCGGAGCGGGCCGGTGCCCGCGGGATCGACGGCCTGGGCATGCTCGTCCACCAGGCGGCCCTGGCGGTGGAGCGGTGGACCGGGGTGGCCCCCGACGTCGCCGCGATGCGCGACGCGGCTCGCTGAGCCGCGCCGGTCCCGACCCCCTCGCGGGTGACGTTCCCTTCAACTCGGCGGCCGACGTGCCGATGGAGGAGGACCGATCGTGCATCGACCATCCCTCAGGAGGATGCCGTGGCCCTACAGGGTGACCTCAAGTCCTTTGCCCTGCCGGACGTGCTCCGGCTCCTCGCCGGAACCGGCAAGTCCGGCGTGCTCGAGGTGGCCGGGCCGGGGGTGTCGGGTGAGCTGGCCCTCTGCGAGGGGGCGATCGTGCGCGGCGGCGTGAGCTCGGCTCCCCATGCCGAGCAGGCCTCCGACGTGCTGTTCGAGCTGCTTCGACTCGACGACGGCGGCTTCGCGTTCGCGGAGGGCGACCAGCCCGGCGAAGACGTCGCGACCGACGTCGAGTCGGCCCTCGCCGCAGCCGAGGCGCTCGTGGCGGAGTGGGCCGACGTCGAGACCGTGGTCCCCAGCATGGACGCGTGGATCTCGCTCGTGGCCGACGCGGGTGAGGACGGCGTCCACCTCAGCGCCGACCAGTGGCGGGCCGTCGCCGCCATCGGGGGCGGGGGCAACGCTCGCGACCTGGCCGACGCCCTCGGGACCACCGACCTGGCCGCCTGCCGGGTGGTGAAGGACCTGGCCGAGCTGGAGCTGGTCGACATCCGCCTCTCCCACGCCGCGGTCGCCCCGGCCGGGGACGACGCGACCTTCGAGCCGCTGGGCCACCACGAGGTGCCCGACGGCGTCGGGGGCTACGGCGACGGGGATGCCTACGACGGCGTCGATGCCTACGACGCGTTCGATGCCCTCGACGGCCCGGCCATGACGGAGCTGGAGGACCTCGTGGTGGAGGACCGTCCGGTCGTCCTCGAGGAGTCCGAGGACGCCCTGCTGCCCGAGCCCCTCCCGGGCGAGGGCGTCGCCTACGACGGCAGCGACCTCACCGGCGTCGTCGACGGTCGCCACGCATCGCCGGCCGACGCCTCGCTGCCCGCGCCGCCCGACGATGCTGCGGGCGCCTTCGCCGCCTTCGACGACCTCACCGGTGCGCTCGAGCCCGAGGCCGGCTACGACCACGAGGCGGCGATGCAGGAGGGGATCGGTGGTGCCGACCCTTTCTCGCCGGCCGAGGTGCCGGACGCGTCCGCCGGCGAGACCTCCGCTGAGCCCGACCCCGAGGCGGCCTCCGACGACGAGCGCGGCTCGCTGCTGAAGTTCCTCTCGACGGTCAAGCCCTGACCTCCGGGTCGCGGCCCGGGGGGCTGCGGACCATCGAAGCCATGGCCGATCCCGCCGTGAGCGCCCGATAGCGTCGATCCGATGTCGACGGCGCTCCTCCTCGGGTTCCTGTTCCTGTTCGGGCTGGCGGTCGGCTCGTTCTGCAACGTCGCCATCGTCCGGATCCCGTCGGGCGACTCGCTGGTGCACCCGCCCTCGCGCTGCCCGTTGTGCGAGACGCCCATCGCCCCGCGCGACAACGTCCCGGTGGTCTCGTGGCTGCTCCTGCGCGGCCGGTGCCGCTCGTGCGGCGAGCCGATCCCTGCGGGCTACCCGGTGGTCGAGCTCACCAACGCGCTGCTCTGGGTGCTCGCCGGCGTGCGCTTCGGGGCCACCGCGCCGCTGATCCCGTACTGCCTGCTCTTCTCGGTGCTGCTGGTGCTCTCGGTGATCGACCTGGAGCTCTACATCCTCCCGAACCGCATCACGTATCCGACGATCGTGGCCTCGGCGATCGCCATCCCGATCCTGTCCGTGGTGGCCGCCGACGATCCGGTGGGGTCGATCATCCGGGCCTACCTCTGCGGCATCGCGTTCGCCGGCATCTTGCTGCTCACGACGCTGGCGTACGCGGTCGTGGCGCGCAAGGACGGGATGGGGATGGGCGACGTCAAGCTCGCGGTCATCCTCGGCATGTGGGCGGGCTGGATCCACCCCGTCCTGCCGCTCATCGCCCTCATCGCCTCGAGCCTCATCGGCCTGGTGATCGGCGTGGGCTTCATGGTCAAGCGCGGTCGCAGCGACTACTTCCCCTTCGGTCCCTCGCTGGCCATCGGCACCGTCGTGGTCATCATGTTCGCGGCGCCGATCCTGGACTTCTACGGCTTCACCGACGACACCGATGCCGCCCGCCCGGTGCCGGCTACAGCTTTCTCCGAGGTCACCTTCGGCCGGTAGGTTGGCCCGGTGATCCGCTACCTGACCGCCGGAGAGTCCCACGGACGCGCCCTCGTGGTGATCGTCGAGGGCCTGCCGGCCGGCCTCGAGGTCGCGGCCACCGACATCGCCGGCGAGCTGGCCCGGCGACGCCTCGGCTACGGGCGCGGCCCGCGGATGCGCTTCGAGCAGGACCAGGTCACCCTGGTCGCCGGGGTGCGCCACGGCCGCACGCTCGGCTCGCCGGTGGCCATCGAGATCGCCAACACCGAGTGGGAGCGCAACCCCGACAAGTGGCAGCGGGAGATGTCGCCCGACGCCGCGGACGGCCCCACCCAGGCGCCGCTCACGCAGGTCCGCCCCGGCCACGCCGACCTCGCCGGCATGCAGAAGTACGGCTTCACCGACGCTCGCGACGTGCTCGAGCGAGCCTCGGCGCGCGAGACCGCAGCCCGGGTGGCCGCCGGCACCCTCGCCAAGCTCCTGCTGCGCTCGCTCGGCGTCGAGATCGTCTCGCACGTGATCCAGATGGGACCGGCGCGGACCCGCTCAGACGAGCGGCCCGGCCCGGGCGATCTGGCGCGCGTCGACGAGGACGAGGTCCGCTGCCTCGACCTCGAGGCCTCCGCGGCGATGGTGGCCGAGATCAAGGAGGCGGCCAAGGACGGCGACTCGCTGGGTGGCGTGGTCGAGGCCATCGCCTACGGCGTGCCCATCGGCTTGGGCAGCCACGTCCACTGGGATCGCAAGCTCGATGCCGCCCTGGCCCGCGCCGTCATGAGCATCCAGGCCGTCAAGGGGGTCGAGGTCGGCGATGGGTTCGAGGTCGCCGGACGCCGGGGGAGCGCAGCGCACGACCCGCTCGTGTGGACCGACGCCGAGGGCTACCAGCGGACGTCCAACCTCTCCGGGGGCGTGGAGGGCGGCATGTCGACGGGCGAGCCGGTCGTGGTGCGCGCCGCCATGAAGCCCCTCGCCACCCTCAACCGCCCGACCCTCGCCACCGTCGACACCGCCACCAAGGAGCCGGGCGTGTCGTTCAAGGAGCG
>JAGQSL010000284.1:0-367 GCA_020439525.1 Acidimicrobiales bacterium
TCCCCTCTGCGGAGGCCCGAGCGCACGCCACCGGCGCGTCCGGGGGCCGAGCGGGGGCTGGGCTGGGCCGAGACGGTGGCCCGGCCCTGGTGCCGGGGATGTGCGCCCCCGGTGGTGGGGAGCGATTCGCCGTCGATTCGCTCCCGACCGATCGGCGACGAGCGACCCGACCCGGGGAGTCGGCGAATCGACGGCGATTCGCCGCCCACCACCCCGGCCCGCTTCGGCGAGCGGGCCGCCGCCGAGGGGGCTCAGGCGGCGTCAGGCTCGGCGGTGGCGTGGCGGTGGCGGCGGGCCTGGACCAGCTCGACGAACACCGGGGTGAGCGACAGCAGCACGATCACGATGATCGTGTACTCGATGTTGT
>JAGQSL010000284.1:380-1533 GCA_020439525.1 Acidimicrobiales bacterium
CGACGTTGCCCAGGAAGTGCCCGAGGGTGGTGATGCCCACGGCCCACACGAAGGCGCCCAGCAGGTTGAACGTCAGGAAGGTCCGGTAGCGCATCTGGCCGACGCCCGCCACGATCGGGGCGAAGGTGCGCACGATCGGTACGAAGCGAGCCAGGAAGACCGTCTTGGGGCCGTAGCGCTCGAGGAAGTCGTGGGCCTTGGTGACGTGGCTCTGCTTGAAGAACCGTGAGTCCTCCCGGGTGAAGATCGCCGGGCCCACCCACTTCCCGAAGGCGTAGCCCACCTGATCGCCCAGGAAGGCGGCCACGAACAGCAGCGGCAGCAGCACGAGGATGTGGGGCATCCCGTCGACCACGGGGGCGAGCGCCTCGCCGGTGGCACCCGGCGCCACGAAGTCGGCCGCCCCCTGCGACGTGAGGAACCCGGCCATGAAGAGCAGGGAATCGCCTGGGAGGAAGAAGCCGAAGAACAGCCCCGACTCGGCGAAGATGATCGCCACGATCACCCAGGCCGCCGCGGCCCCCGCCTTCTCCAGCCAGAACTCCGGCTTCCAGGGACCCGTGGCGAGGAGCAACGAACGCATCGGGGCACCCTACCGGGCGCCACCTCCCACCTTGGAACCCAGGCTCCGGACGCGAACCGACCCCGCCGGAGCGGGGTCGGATCGACGAGGTGGATCGGTTCGGGAGCGGCGCCGGGCCGCTACCGCATCAGGCGTTGCGGGGGCGGCGGGCGCCGTAGAGGAAGGCGCCGCCGAGCACCAGCGCCGCGGCGCCGATGGCGACGAGCGGCATGGTGTCCGAGCCGGTGCGGGCGAGGGTGCCCTCGTCCACGTTGTCGACCGTCTCGGCCAGCACGTTCACGTTGATGAACTGCTCGACGTCGCCGCAGGTGGCGGTGACGAGGTGCACGCCGAGGGTGGCGTTGGCCGGGATGGTGATCGTGGTGGTGAAGTCGCCGTTCTCGTCGGCCACGAAGGTGCCGAGCACGGTGCCGTCGTCCCAGGTCACGGTGACCTCGGCGCCGGGGGCGCACGCCTGGCCGTCGACCGTGATGGTCTCGCCGCGCACGGCGGTGACCGTCGGAATGTCCGACGGCAGCGTCGTGGTGGTCGAGCCACCCGGCGCGGTCGTGGTCGTGGTGTCGGTCGGGC